>JBGTNO010000105.1:0-10452 GCA_041743065.1 Chthoniobacterales bacterium | reverse complement strand
CCCGACTGCGAAGCGGGCACGGGATCCGCGCTCGGGGGAGTTGAAACGCCACCACCTGCTGGAGGGGGCGGTGAGTCAATGGATCGGCGGAGCGGTGGCGAGAGCCGGCATCGCCAGGAAGGTGTCGGCGCACACGCTGCGGCATAGCTACGCGACGCACCTGCTGCAAAAGGGTGTGGATCTGCGGTCGATCCAGGAGGCGCTGGGGCACGCGAGCGTGAAAACGACCGAGGTCTATACCCATGTGCTGCACGCGATGGCGGGGAAGGCGGTGAGCCCGCTGGACGATCTGTAAACCTCCTCGCGCTTCTTGTCGGCGGAGGGAAAGTCGTGCCTGTCGTGTTTGCCTACCCCGAAGGGGCGGCACGGGAGCCTTTCGCACGGCTAGAGCGGTTTTAGTGAAGCTGTAGCTGACTCGAACGCCGAGGGCGTTCTATCCGTCAACCCCAGAGTTGGCGTGACGCAGAAACGCCTACCCTGGGTCGTTCATCAACCCCAGCCAACCCTGCAAGGAGTTGAAGCGCGGCGAGTTGTGATGGAACCCTTTCAGGGTTGTGGCGCTTCCCCGACGGGATCCCAGGGTAGCCTCGCGAGCTCGGCGACCCTGGGCTGAACGATCAAACGCCGTTGGCGTTTCGATGCCGGGAGCGGCTACAGCTTCACTTAAACTTCGCGGCGTCATAAATTGTGATGCGGAAGTATAAACCGCTCTAGATGATGAATAGGAACCTCCGAAAAGCGGACATCACAGCCGCAGGGTGAAGACTTCTCGGCTTTCTTCATCAGCGTATCATTAGCGCCGATAAGCGGTTAACTCTCCTCTCCCGGATTTCACGGACTGGGGCAATTCTCGGACCGGTTTCAATGGCACCCGGTGGAACAGGGTCGGCTTTTGACGAGTTGAGGCGGGGAGGGGTGATGTTTGAGGTTTCGGCTTTTGGTTTGGTTCACAAGCAGAATGCATGTGCTACGTGCTGACCGGGGCTGGCGCCTCGCGTGACCGGTATAGGAAGAACGCCGCCCCCGGCGAACCAAGGGCGGCGTTTTCTGTCAGCGGAGCGGACTACGGGGTCGGCACGGTGGCGATCGTCTGCAGAATCCGGCTGGCGATCTGGTAGGGATCTCCCTGCGAATTCGGGCGGCGGTCCTCCAGGTAGCCCTTGTAGTCGTTGTTCACGAACGAGTGAGGCACCCGGATGGAGGCGCCGCGGTTGGCGAGGCCGTAGTTGAATTTATCGATCGACTGCGTCTCGTGCAGACCGGTCAGGCGGAGATGGTTATCCGGTCCGTAAACCGCGATGTGCTCATCGCGATATTTATCGAACGCGGCCATCAGCGATTCGAAGTACTCCTTGCCGCCTTTTTCGCGCATGTACTCGGTCGAGAAGTTGGCGTGCATGCCGGAGCCGTTCCAGTCGCCCTTGAGCGGTTTGCAATGGAACTCCACATCGACTTCATACTGCTCGCACAGGCGCATCAGCAGATAGCGGGCGGTCCACATCTCGTCGGCCGCTTTTTTGGAGCCTTTGCCGAAGATCTGGAATTCCCACTGGCCCTTGGCCACTTCGGCGTTGATGCCTTCGTGGTTAATGCCGGCCGCCAGACAGAGGTCGAGGTGGGTATCGACGATCTCACGGGCGATGGGACCGACCGCGCTGTAGCCGACGCCGGTGTAATATTTGCCCTGCGGCTCAGGATAACCCTCGCTCGGGAAACCGAGCGGCCGCCCGCCCTGCATCAGAAAATACTCCTGCTCGAAACCGAACCAGGCGTTCTCGTCGTCGAGAATGGTGGCGCGGGAGTTGGACGGATGCGGGGTGACCCCGTCGGACATCATGACCTCGCACATGACGACGGCGCCGTTGGTCTTGGTGGCGTCCGGGAAAACGGCGACGGGCTGGAGCATACAGTCGGAACTGTGGCCCTCGGCCTGACGGGTCGAGCTACCGTCGAAGCCCCACATCGGGAGATCATCCAGCGAGGGGAAGCTCTTGAAAGATTTGATCTGGGTCTTGCCGCGCAGGTTGGGGACGGGCTGATAGCCGTCGAGCCAGATATACTCGAGTTTGTATTTCTCCATAAATGTCGTGTTTGGTGTGGTTTCTACAGTCCGGTCAAAGGCCGAGGCGTGACCGTATTTTGATGAGGTTAATTTTCCCTGAGGCCTTGCTCGGCGAGCCCGCAGGCGTAGCAGTTCCCGTTCCATCCGGAGCAGGGTGCCGGGACGGTCTTGGATTGCGCGGGCGGAAGTCTGGCGCAACTTCCTCGCACCCCGCAAGCTCCATCCTTGCCTCCGAGTCTGAAGCAGGCATGGTCATCACAAGACCATGAGGAAAGTAAAGGATACCCTGCGCTCGACGGTTCGGGTGAGTTTCGACGGAAAAGTTCAGAAAACTTACCGCGGACCCAGGGCGCGTGAGCGATTCGAGACAGAGGTGCGCAATCTTCGCCACCTGGAGGAGCGCCAGTGCCCGTTTGTGCCACGGTTGCTCGAAGCTCTCCCGGAGGAACTCACGATCTGGACCACGAGCTGCGGTCAGCGGGTCGATCATCTGAGCGAGGAAAAACGGGAGACGATCTTCGCTGAGCTGGAGCAGTTCGGCGTGCGTCACGACGATCCGGACATGCGGAATGTGACCTACCGGCAGCAGGACGGCCGTTTCTGCATTGTGGATTTCGAGTTTGCCACCCTCCTCCCCGCTCCCCCCGCGGGCTGATTTCTGGAAATGCAGGCGACTTCCCTCGAATGGTCCGGCCATAGCGATCGCGGCAAAGTGCGCAGGAACAATGAAGACGCGTTTCTCTGCCTGCAGTTTGACGCGCGGGAAACGCGCTATCTCGGGAAGACCGGGCAGGACTCGCTCGACGCGCAAGACTACGTCTTCGCCGTAAGCGACGGGATGGGCGGGGCGAACGCCGGCGAGTTTGCCAGCCGGATCGCGGTGGAAAAGATCACGCGGCTGCTGCCGCGGTCGTTTCATCACGGCGCGACCGGACTGAATCCCGGCCACAAGGATATCCTGGAGGAACTTTTTTCCCAGATCCACCGCGCGCTCACCTACCTGGGGCAGAGCTACGAGGAGTGCCGGGGCATGGGCTCCACCCTCACCCTGTGCTGGTTCACGCCGGGTTGGATGTACTTCGGCCACATCGGCGACAGCCGCCTCTACTATCTCCCGGCGGGCGAGGGACGCCTCACCCAACTGAGCCACGACGACAGCCATGTGGGCTGGCTCCAGCGCCAGGGCCGGATCAGCGAACGGGAAGCCCGCCGCCACCCCCGGCGCAGCGCGCTCTCGAAGGCGGTGGGCGGGGACCATCAGTTTGCCGATCCGCAGACTGGCGCGGTGGGCTATGGGGCGGGCGACGCTTTTTTCCTCTGCACGGACGGCGTGGTGGACGGTCTCTTCGACCGGCAGATCCTGCGCGAATTACGGGAACCCGAGCCGCGCGAGGCGGCGCTCCCCGCCGGGCGGCGCGTCGCCGCCAGAGCGGTGGAGCAATCCGGTCGCGACAACACGACCGCGCTTTTCGTGGAAGCGCACTAGGCGGCGGAATTGCGAATAGGGTATGTCACTATGAGTAAATCCACTGTATCCCTATTGAACGACTTGACCGAAGTGCTGAAGGACGGCCAGGAAGGTTTCCGCGCCGCCTCCGAAGCGATCGAAGATCCCGCCCTCAAAACCATGTTGAGCGACGCCTCGCTGCAGCGCTCGCGGTTCAGCGGCGAGCTCCAGCAGCTGGTGCGGGATCTCGGCGAGGAGCCGGAGAAAACCAGCAGTGTCAGCAGCGCGTTGCATCGGGGCTGGATCAATCTCCGGGCCTCTCTCCAGGGCGGCGACGCTCACGCGATTTTCGCGGAGTGCGAGCGCGGGGAAGACAGCGCCGTGGCCAACTACAAGGAAGCCCTCGAAGCGGAATTGCCGGCCAATGTCCGCTCGGTCATCGAGCGGCAATACACCACGGTAAAAGCGACGCATGACAAGGTCCGCGATCTGCGCGACTCCCTCAAGGCGGCGTAATCCCGTATCGCTCACTCGAAAGATCCAAGGCGGGAGCTCTCCAGCTCCCGCCTTTTTTCGGTGCGGGACGCGCTCTATTCTCTCAACTAGACCAAGAATTCCCGTGCCCGCCATTTTCCGACCCGTCACCGACTGCCTTGCCGCGATGAGCAGCATGGTCTGGCTGCTCACGGGCACGTTGCAGGAAATCATCATCCGCCTGGCGCGCGGGCGGGCTCCCTTCCGGCTGACCATCTTTTTCGAGCACGCCGCCCGGGCGGGGGTGGGCTCGGTGCCTCTGGTGGCGATGGTGTCCTTGTTTCTCGGGCTGACCATGGCCCTGCTGACCGGCTACCAGCTCCAGCCCTACGGCACGGAGCGCCTGGTGCCGCCGCTGATCGCCATCGCCTTCACGCGGGAACTCGGGCCGCTGCTGACCGGGATCATGCTGGCCGCGCGGATCGGCGCCGCCTACACCGCCGAGCTGGGCACCATGACGGTGGCCGAAGAGGTGGAGGCGATCGAGGCCATGGGACTGGGGCCGCTGCGTTTCCTGGTCGCGCCGCGGCTGCTGGCGGTCTTCCTGCTCATGCCCTGCCTGGCCATCGTGTCCGACGCGGCCGCGATCTTTGGCGCGGCCGTGATTTCGAAGACTTCCCTCGGTATCTCCATGCTTTACTTCAAGGATCTCGCCCTGGAAGGGCTGCTGGTGCAGGACATTCTGGCGGGGGTGGTGAAGAGCCTCCTCTTCGGGCTCATCATCGGCGTGATTGCCTGCTACAAGGGCCTGGCGGTGCAGGGCGGCGCGGATGAGGTGGGCGACGCCACCACCTCCAGCGTGGTCGTCGCCATTACCACGGTCATCGCCACCGACACTTTGTTTAACATCGTGCAACTCCAACTCACCGCCACATGAGCGAGGCCCCCTCCGCCCGTGAGCGGCCCATGGTCGAGCTCCGCGAAATTCAGCTGCAGTTTGGCGAAAAGAAGATCCTGCGCGGTATCGACCTGAGCGTCGCACCGCGCGAGCGTCTGGTGGTGATGGGCCAGAGCGGCGGCGGCAAGAGCACCTTGCTGCGGTTGATCCTGGGCATCCTGCCACCCTCGGCTGGTTCCGTCTGGTTTCGCGGACGTGAGATCAATCGCATGAGCCGCGCCCGGCTCGATCTCATGCGGATGCGCATCGGGATGGTTTATCAGTATTCCGCCCTCATCAGCTCCCTCACGGTGGAGGAAAATCTCGCTCTCCCGCTCGAGGAACTCACCCGCAAGACGCGGGACGAGATTGACAAAATCGTGGACGAAAAACTCGACCTGGTGGGCCTGCTCGACACCAAGCCGCAACTGCCCTCCGAGCTCTCCGGCGGCATGCGCAAGCGAGTGGGGCTCGCCCGTGCGCTCGTGATGGATCCGGAGTTGATCCTTTTCGACGAGCCCTCCGCCGGCTTGGATCCGGTCACCAGCTCGATCGTGGATGAACTGATCATCCGCCTCACCGAGGAAACCGACACCACCTCCATCATCGTAACGCACGAAATGGACTCCGCCTTCCGCATCGCCACCCGCATGGCCATGTTGTATGAAGGCCAGATCATCGCCGAAGACACGCCCGCGCATTTCGAAAACTCCGATAACCCGGTCGTGCGTCAATTCGTCAAAGGCGAGACCGAGGGCCCCATCGGGGACGACCAGAAAGAAAAGTAACCCATGCAGATTCGCAGGCAGGAAATTCTCACCGGCACCCTCGTCGTGGCCACCGTCGCGGTGGTCGTGTTTATCCTGCTGCTCATCGGGGCGCCCGGCACTTTCGGAGATGTGAAATCTTATTACATCCACTTCGACAACGTTGGCGGCATCAAGCCCGGTGCGCCCGTCAACCTGGCGGGACGCAAGATCGGCCAGGTCACCAAGCTTTTTTCGCCGGTCCCTCTCTCGCAGCGCCCCGATGGTCATCCCGATTACGAAGCCCTGGTCGAGATCAAGGTGAACGATGCGTCCGGTATCTATAAAGAGGTCACCGTCACGCTCTCCCAATTCGGCCTGCTGGGCGAGTTCATCATCGACCTCACTTCCGGCGACGCGGCCAGTGGTCTCGCGCCGGAGGGCTATCATTTCATCGGCAGCCGCGCGCCCGACATCAGCACCTTCATGGCCGAGACGCTGGAAACGATCAAGCCGGTCGCCGAAGAAGCCTCCCTCACGATGAAGCAGCTCCAGGCCACCGCCGAAAACCTGAAAAGATTGACCGATGAAGGTTCCGACTTCAGCGCGACCATGGCGCGGATGAAAGAGCTGGGCGGAAACCTGGTCACCCTTTCCGCCGAGGAAGGCCCTCTCTGGAGCGCCATCGAGAAATTCAACGGTTTAACCGGCGACCTGAAGCACATCAGTTCCGACCTGGTGCAGAAAGACACCATCAATCTGACCCTCGACAGCTTTCGCGGAACCATCGACGACCTGGCGCAAACCTCCGCGAGCCTGAATCGCACCATCAGCGACATTACCCCCGAACTCACCGCCACCGTGCGCAACGCCGCTCAAGCCACCGACACGCTCAAGCGCCAGCCCTGGCGGCTCGTCTGGCCCAGCACGAAAAAGTATCCCGAGGAAGTGGTAGGACCGGAAGGCAAGCCGGACTACGTGATCGACGGCATTCCCGTGCGCCAGGCCATCCCGGTGCGGTAACCGGGTCTGCTGGACCAGAATTCAAAGGTAGCCCAGCGGATTCCGCTCGCCAGTCCACCCGATTGAGCCCACCAATGGCCCGATGGGCGATCAGGAGGAAATTGTGCGCAGGCACGCCACCTGATGCGCTGCCCGAAACGATAGCGTTTCGAAAAAACTGTCCCGTCTTGCCGTGCGCCTGACTCTTACTTCCCTCAGCATTTTACTGGTTCTCGTAGCGCCGTTATCGGCGGCAGACCGCGTCAGCGTCACTTTTGCATACGTCCAGGAGCAGGCCCAGGCCCTGGCGTCCGCGCCGTTTCAGGCGCCGGACTCCGACGCGGTGCCCAAAAAACTGCGCGAGCTGACCTACGATCAGTATCATCAGATTGCTTTCCAGCCGGACCACGCGCTCTGGCAGGGAGATCGGCTTTCCTTCACCGTGCAGTTCTTTCCGCTCGGCTATTTGTTTCAGGCGCCGGTGCAGTTCCACGAATGCACGGACACGCACACCCAGCCCATTCCCTTCGTGCCGGATTTCTTTGCCTACGGAAAAAGTGATTCCGTCCGCGTGAGCGACGATTCCCTGGGCTACGCCGGCTTCAGCCTGCATTATCCGATCAACCGCAAAGGCGTTTATGACGAGGTGGTCTCGCATCTTGGCCGCAGCTATTTTCGCGCCGTCGGCAAGCATCAGAACTTCGGCATCTCAGCGCGCGGACTCGGCGTGGACACCGGCGAACCGGCGGAAGAGTTTCCCTATTTCAAGGAGTTTTGGATTCACAAACCGGACGACGGCGACTACCAGTGCGTCTATTATGGGCTGCTCGACGGACCCTCGGTGACCGGGGCCTACGAATTCACCGTGGAGCCAAATGTAACGACGAAGATGAAGGTGAGGGCGGCCCTTTTTTTCCGGAAACAGCCGGCCGTCACCGCCGTCGCACCGCTGACCAGCATGTTCTGGTTTGGCGAAAACACGCTCGATCGTCCGCGCGATTTCCGGCCGGAGGTGCACGACTCCGACGGGCTGCTGCTGCACGCCGGGACGGGCGAATGGCTCTGGCGGCCGCTGGTGAACGACCGGCAGGCGCGCGTCAGCGTCTTCGAAGGCACGGACGTGCGGGGGTTTGGGCTGCTGCAGCGCGACCGGTCGTTCAGCAACTACGAGGATCTGGAGGCGCTCTATCAATCCCGGCCGAGCCTGTGGGTCGAGCCGGATGGGAAGTGGGGCCCGGGGTCGGTGAAGCTGATGGAGTGGGCCACTTCCGACGAGTTTCACGATAACGTGGTCGCGTTCTGGCAGCCGGCCGAGCCGCCCGCGCTGGGCGAGGCTTACCACATCGGCTACACCCTGCACTGGACGGGCGCCACCACCTTTCCCGGGGAGCAAGGCTACGTGAAAGCGACTCGGCTGAGCGGCGTGGGCGGCGATCGCCACACTCACCGCTTCGTGGTGGATTTCGCCGGAGAAAAGATCGAGGGGCTGGGCGAGGAAGAACCCATGGAACTGGATGTCTCCGCCAGACCCGACTGCCAGATCCGGCACGCGCGGGTCCAGAAAAATCCCTTCGATAAATCCTGGCGCGCCACCTTCGAGATCACCGCCCCACCAGACGCGCGGGTCGATCTGCGCGCGTCGCTCAAACTGCGCGACGATACCTTGACGGAAACATGGAGCTACCTCTGGCAACCGTAGATTCTCCGCCGCTCGACCCCATCCTCTGGGAAAAACCGGCCCACAAAGTCGCCTCCTACCTGGAAGCACATGGCTTCCGCTCGCGCGTGGCGACCGATCATCTCCTCTACTCTATTCTTCACCGGGTGGCGGCCGACCACGGCGACCAGCCCGCTTCCATGCTGGAGAAGCTGGCATTGGACGAGGCCGAACGCCGCCTCCTCGCCTGGTTCCGGTCCCTCTTTCCCGAGACCCCTGAGAACCGACTTCTGAGCACGGGACGGCTGGCCATGCTGCTGGACGGCCATCACGATCTGCATCTTCAACTGGTCGAGCATCCGAAACGGCTCCCCGCCGAGCTGCGGCCCATGGTCCAGGTCAGTTCGCTCCAGCCGGTCGTCCTTTTGCAGCGCAAGGCGATGAAAGCGCACCCGCTCAACCCGGGGCCAATCTACGCCGCCGCGGGCGAGGCCAAGATGTTTCTGGAGCGGATGACGTTCCTGCGCATTCTGCTCTCGTGGCTCCTCTTTCTGGCCATCCTCACCGTGCTCTTTTTATGGACCCGATGATCGGGCCGACCCGGGTGCCGGCCGCCGTCGCGCGGCGCCGCGTTTATTTTTTCTCCGCGGTCTTTGTCCTTACCAGCCTGGCGGCGCTGATGATGACGGACTTCCTGTGGCGCACGGGCATGGACGAGCTGAAGACGGCCATCGTAATCGTTTACACGCTGCTCTTTTCCCAAATCGCCTACGGATTCTGCCAGGCCATTTTCGGTGCGTCGGTGCTCCTGCGCGGTCCGGATCCCCTGCGCATCACAGCGACCCTCGAAGGCAACGAGAAGGTGCCTCTCGGCCGCACCGCTGTGGTGCTGCCGATTTATAATGAGGACGCCAGCCGGGTTTTCGAAGGGCTGCGCAGCGTGTACCGCTCGGTCGAGGCCACCGGCGAACTCGAGGCGTTCGACTTTTTCGTCCTCAGCGATTCGACCGATCCGAATCACTGGATCGAGGAGGAAACGCTCTGGGTGCAGACCTGCAAAGATCTGGGGGCCACGGGCCGCGTCTTTTACCGCAAGCGCCGTTCCAATGTGAACCAGAAGAGCGGCAACATCGCCGACTTCTGCCGCCGCTGGGGCGATCTTTACCCCTATATGATGGTGCTGGATGCGGACAGCGTCATGACCGGCAGTGCGCTGGTGAAACTGGGGCGGCTGATGGAGGTGAACCCGCGCGTCGGCATCGTGCAGACCGCTCCCACCACCGTGCGAGGCGGCAGCCGGTTCAGCCGCATGATGCAATTCGCCAACCGGCTCTACGGCCCCATTTTCCAGGCTGGGCAGAACTTCTGGCAACAGGGCCACGGCAACTACATCGGGCACAATGCGATCGTGCGGATGGAACCCTTCATCCAATACTGCGGGCTGCCCGGCCTGCCCGGCGGCGGACCGCTGGGAGGCAAAATCCTGAGCCACGATTTTGTGGAAGCCGCCCTTATGCGCAAGGCCGGGTATGCCGTCTGGCTGGCCTGCGATCTGGAGGGCAGCTACGAACACGGCCCGCAGACGCTGATCGACTACGCCAAACGCGACCGCCGCTGGTGCCAGGGAAATATGCAGCACACCTGGATGCTGGTCGCCCGCGGGTTCAACGCCGCCAGCCGCATCCACTTTTTCGTCGGCATCATGTCCTACCTGTCGTCGCTCTTCTGGCTGCTCTTTCTCGGACTCAGCACGCTTTCGATTTACAGCCACGAACAGACCGGGCTGAGCCTCATTCCGACGCCGGGCTTCACCGGTTTTCTGCATCTTACGCTGGTCCAGCATGGCCTGCTGCTTTTCGCCGCCACCATGACGATCCTGCTGCTGCCCAAGTGGCTGGCGCTGCTCCTGGCGGCCCGCTCGGCCGAGACTCGCCGGAGCTTCGGCGGATTCCCCCGGATGGCCGGTGGTCTGTTTTACGAAACGGCGATCTCCACCCTCGTCGCACCGATCATGATGCTGTTTCACAGCAAATTCATTCTCTGGATTCTGCTCGGACGCGGCGTTTCCTGGGCGGCGCAGAAGCGGGGCGGCGAAGGCACGACCTGGCGCGAAGCCGCCGGCACCCA
>JBGTNO010000104.1:0-19558 GCA_041743065.1 Chthoniobacterales bacterium | reverse complement strand
TTTCGGGTTGGCTTTGAGCGGCTCTCCCCGAAACGACACCACAAGGGACTCCCGGAGCTGTCAAACTCCGGGAGTCTCCCCGGCAAAGCCGGGGGCTTACCCGAATTAGTCATCAGCCTGGGCTGCGCCAAGAACCTGATCGACGCCGAACTCATGCTCGGCGACGTCCTGGCCCAAGGCCTGGAAATCACCGCCGACGCCGGAGAGGCCGATGTCCTGATCGTGAATACCTGCGCCTTCATCGATTCCGCCAAGGAAGAGTCGATCGAAGCCATCCTGGAAGCGCATCAAGGCCGCGGCCTCCGGAAAAAGCCGGGCCAGAAATTAATCGTGAGCGGCTGCATGGCTCAGCGATTCTCCCGGGATCTGGTGTCGCAACTGCCCGAGGTGGATGCTTTCATCGGGCTCGATCAGGTCGCCACCGCCGGCGCCATTATCCAGGAAATGCTGGCGCGTCCCAGCTCGCTGACCGATGAAAACTGGGAGCCGCTCGACTTCGTCACTCGGAAGCCCGTTTACATCCCCGACTACGACACGCCGCGGTTCCGGTTAACGCCCTCGCATTCCGCCTATGTGAAAATCGCCGAGGGCTGCAATCACCCCTGCAGCTTCTGCGTCATTCCGCAAATGCGCGGAAGACACCGCAGCCGCACCATCGAGTCGGTCACGCGCGAAGTGCGCCACCTCGTCGCCGAAGGCGTGCGCGAGATCAATCTGATCAGCCAGGACACCACCTATTTCGGCATGGACCTGTGGGAGGAACGGTCCAGCCCCACCCAGCCCGTCGATTCGGCCCGCGGCCCCACGCTGACCCGGCTGCTGCGCGAGCTGCAGAAGATCGAGGGCGATTTCTGGATTCGGCTGCTCTACACCCACCCGGCGCATTGGAGCGATGAACTCATCACGGCCATCGCCGAGTGCGACAAGGTCGCGCGATACGTCGATATGCCCCTGCAGCACATTCATCCGCGGATGCTCGAATTGATGCGCCGGGAGACGACCCGTCAGCACATCGTCGATCTCATCGCCCGCCTCCGCGCCGGCGTGCCAGGCCTGGCGATTCGGACCACCTTTATCGTCGGTTTCCCGGGAGAGACGGACGAACATTTCGAAGCGCTGCTCGATTTCATCCGCGCCACGCGGTTCGAGCGCCTCGGCATCTTCACCTATTCCCAGGAAGAAGGCTCGCGAGCGGCGAAAATGCCGGATCAAGTGCCCAATTCGGTCAAAAAACGCCGCTACAATCGCGCGATGAAGCTGCAGCAGACCATCGCCGAAGAGCAATCCGAAGCGGCGATCGGGCGCGAGATGATCGTCCTGGCCGACACGCCCGCCGAGGGCCGCAGCCAGGCCGATGCGCCGGAGGTGGACGGCCGGGTCATTTTCACCGAGCCGGTCGGGGCGGGGACCCTCCAGCGAGTGCGGATCGTCGCGACCCAGGTTTACGACCTGATCGGCGAACCGGTCTCCTGCTTCTCCGGAGAGGGCGGGGCGGGGTGAGGGTAAAAGTGCACGTCCCGCTGCGGGAAGGGGATGGTAACGCCGGCTTTCCGCAGTCCCCGCTCGATCGCGAAATTTAAGTCGCTTTTGTAACGCAGCGGCCGGTAGCTCATTTCGTCGCTCCAGACCACCAGCTCGAAATTCAGCGAGCTGTCGCCGAAGCTGTCGAAAAAGACCGTCGGTTCGGGCTTCGGCAGCGTGGATGGATGCTGTTTCCCCGCTTCGATCAGCGTGCTCTTCACGAGCGCGACATCGCTGCCATAGGCGACACCGACTGGAATGCGAAACCGCACCTTGGGATCGCCGTGGCTCCAGTTTGTCACCGTGTCCTCGATGAAACGGGAATTCGGCACGATGATGGAGATATTGTCGTTCGTGACGATCGTCGTGCTGCGGGCGTGAATCTCGGTGACCATCCCGGCCAGCTCACCCACTTCCACCCGGTCGCCGATCTTGATCGGGCGCTCGGCCAGGATGACCAGTCCGCTGATGAAATTGCTGGCGATGTTTTGCAGGCCCAGCCCGAGCCCCACGCCGAGCGCACCCGCGAAAACGGCCAGGGTCGAGAGATTCCAGCTGCTGTTATTCTGAAAGACGAGAACGATCCCCGCGATGAGCACCACATAACCGACGACCTGCGAGATGGCATACTGGAGTGCGCGGTCCATCCCGCTGCGCTTCAGAAAGCGCGAGTAGAGCAGGTTCTTGGCGCGACCCGACAGCCAGAATACCAGCACGATCAGGATGATGAGCCGGACGATCTGCTCGCCGCTGAGCCGCAAGCCGGGAATCTCTTTGGTCCAATCCACCGGCACTCCCGCAAAACCCAGCCCGACAAAAACGGAACCAATGAAGACCAGCAGACTCAGGAGCGTGGTTCCGACATCGACCAGGCGGGGTCCCAATCCAATCTTGCGACAGATCGCCCGGAAGCGGTCGCTCTGAAGGATGCGCGAAACGAGGAAGCCCGCCAGCACGGTGAGCGCAAACGCCGCGAGCGACGTCACGGTGAAGTCGCGACCCAAGACGGAAAAGTGGGTGGTTTCGAGCCAGCTTAGATCCAAGCCATCACCATGCATGGATCCGCGGAAAAGGAAAAGGCGCGACTTTCGCCGCGCCTTCCTGAGGCTTGAATCGCCGCCTCCCCGAGGGAAAACGCCGGTCGAATAAAGCTACTTTTTGGCTTCGATATACTTGATGACGTCGCCCACGGTCTGGAGCTTCTCCGCGTCTTCGTCCGGCACTTCGACGGAAAATTCTTCTTCAAAGGCCATGACGAGCTCGACCGTGTCGAGCGAGTCGGCACCGAGATCCTCGATGAATGACGCGTTTTCGGTGACTTGCTCGGGATTGACGCCGAGTTGTTCTACAATGATCTCTTTGACCTTAGCTTCGATGGATGAGTCGGACATAAATTTTGGTAGGGTTGGTTTCGGGGCTACGCTCTAAAGTTCTGCCGAGGCTTTGGCAATAAATATTTACAGACCGCGGAGCAGGCGGGTGTGAGTGAATGCGGGTCCGGAACGTAGCGCCAGCTCCCGATGGGGAGTTGCGCCACCGGTATAAGACAGGTTTGCGGCCTGTCCGGGCGCAGGCGGCGAACTCCCTCTTGCCACCTCGCTGGCGCTCGCCCCCGGCAGATTACAAATCTGCCTCACGTTGCTCCGCTCCGCCCGATCGTAGCGCAAGGGTCCCGCTTGCCCTCCAAACCCGGAGCCTCCAGCTCAAAATTTCAGAGGAACGACGGCCAGCCCGAGGCTTACGCCACGGCGGAGCGACGGGAGGACCGGGCACCTTACTGCGGAACGATGTTGGTGCGTCTTTTCAGGACATCGTAGCCGGGCACGAACGCTTCAATGGTGTAGGTGCGGCCCACCGTCAGGTCGCGCGTGGCGAGTTTCACGTTGTACTGCACCCGCTCACCGGGATTGATCGAGAGATAGCTCTGGCTCTCGGCGAAGAGCTGATCCTCGGACCATTGCGTCACTTTCGCCCCGGTCTCATCGAGAATCAGAACCTCGATCCGCTGCGCCGTCGGGAACTGGAGTTGGATCAGCTCGCGGCCTTGGTTGATCAACTTCACCGAGACATCGAGCCGCCGGGTTTCGGAAAGCTTCACGGCCACGGGCAGCACGGTCAGTTCCATCTCCATCCGCCGCAGCGCCCCGGCCAGCTTTCGCTCGGAGCGGTCGCCTTCCCCGCCAAATTTCGGCAGCGGCGGAATCAGGTGCGACCAGAGACTGCGCTTCTCTGGGGGGCCGTCGTCATCGTGCCGAAAGACGGCGCAGGAGGTGACGGTAACACAGATCAGAAGAAGGGAGAGCGAAGCACGCATCGGAACAGATACGGTAGGGAGGAAAATTCGCCGGAGGCAATGCGAATTCCGCGCGCCACCGTCGCGCCGCTTTTAGCTTGCCGTCGTCTTGCTGACAATTTGAGCCTTCGACTGCGGGTTTGGTTCACCAGCGGGAAGCATGTGCCGCGGGGGAGCTTGCGCTTTCCATCCGCAGCCGGCTGATGAATAATCTCGGCATGTTCCGCCTCCGCGCACTTCTCATTCTCCTCGTCGCTTTTTCCTCGCTGGGCATGGCCAAAAAGCCACCGCCCCTCACCGTCCGTTTCCACTCCGAGACGAATCCGAATGACACCAGCACTTTCGGCATGCAGGTCCAGTTGACCAACCCGCCCCGCCAGGCCTTTGTCTCCAAGGTTCCGGAATTCTCGGAGGAGGATATTGAGGCGGTCTTCCCCTTCCCCGCAGCCGATGGCACGCTCGGCTGCGCCTTTCAGTTGGACGCGCATGGCAAGCTGGCGCTCGAAACGATGAGCCGCGACAAGACAGGCAAGGTCCTGGTCGTGGTCGTCAATGGCCGGCAGGTGGTCAATATGGTCATCGATCGCCCGGTCACCGATGGCGTGGTCACGATCCAGAGCGGCCTCACGCCCGCCGAGATCGCCCTGCTCCAGAAAAAGTTTCGCACGCTGGGGCAGTCGGGCAAAAAGAGATGAAGCGTTTCCGGTGGCTCCTCTTCCTGCCCATGACCGCGCGGGCGCTCGATCTGATGCTCCCGACGGCCAATCACGCTTTGCTCGCGGGAGACGAGCCCGCTTTTTACCAATACACCGACCGGACGTTTGAGGGACGCACTTGGGCCGAGTGGCAGGGTGGTCGCTACGGCTTCACCCGCACGCCGGTGCGGACTCCCGCGGGGGTGATCAAGCGTCAGTTCCACGAGGGCTTGGACATCAAGCCGCTGCATCGTGCGCCCGGCGGCAATCCGCTCGATCCCGTGCTGGCGATCGCCGCGGGCGAGGTCGTCCACGTCAATCTCGGCTCCGGCTATTCCAATTACGGACGCTACATCGTCGTCGTGCATGACTGGGACGGCTCGCGCTACTTCAGCCTCTACGCCCACCTGAAGTCGGCGGCGGTGAAACCGGGCGACCGCGTCCTGCCCGGACAGCCGCTCGGCCAGATGGGATACACCGGGCGCGGGATCAATCAGGCGCGCGCCCACCTCCACTTCGAGCTCGGGCTGCTTTTGAACGAGTCCTTCCAGAAATGGTACGAGGCGAACTACCCCGGCGAGCCAAACCGACACGGCATCTACAGCGGGCTGAACCTTTCCGGTCTCGACGTGGCGACCTTGTATCTCGCGCTGCAAAAGAACCCCGCGCTGACCATACCGCAGTTTCTCGCCGCGCAGCCGGTCGTGTTCCGCGTGCAAGTGCCGAAGCAACCCCTCGATCTGCTGGACCGATATCCGTGGCTCTTGGAGGGAGACGCGCCCGGATCCGCCTGGGAAATCTCGTTCACCGGCTCCGGGTTGCCCGTGCGAATCACCGCCGTCGAAAAAACGATCGCCGAACCCGTCGTGAGCTGGGCGCGGGAATCCCAGTTTCCGTTGCGATACCTCTCGCGCGGCTACCTCACCGGGTCGGGTTCCTCCGCCAGCCTGACCGACAGCGGCCGGAAGCTCCTGGCCCTCATCCTCCAGCGCTGAGCGGCGAACGGTCGCCTTTTGGTGGGCGCACAAGTGGTATTCTTCCGCCCGGAAGTGAGCTCTTCCATGGCACAGGCGTCCGCGTGCGGCGCGTGGGCGCGCGCCTACGCGGCTCCCGCGCCCGCGGGTGCATCAAAGGCCAATCCACCGGCTCAAAACTAGGGCCCGCCTCCCAAGCTCCCGCTTGGGAACGCCTTGTCCCCGAGGCTCCCGCCGGCCATCCGCATCGGCCGACCCTCCAGCGCGGGGGTTCGACGTTCGGGATCGCGTGAAGACCCAGACCGAAGAAATCGATCTTGGGATAACCAACAACTTTGAGAGCGGCCCGTTTCACCGCGAAAGCGAAATTATCCTCGCGGAATGCAAGAACTGGTCAGGCAAATGTGGCAAGAACGAGTTCGGTGCTCTTTTACTCAAGAGGATGAATCGGCGTGGCCGATGGCCTAGGTGATCGCGTACCCGCAGGCGGGTCAATCCGTGCATAGGTGCAGGATGCGCTTGAGCCGGTGGTCAGTTGGGCCTTGCTCGGGGCAGGGCGAGCGCTGGGAAAGTGGATTACATCAAGCGAATCGCGCCTTGCCACGCCGAAGCCCTTTCGGGCACGCTCTCTCCACGCATGAAAATATTCGTCCCGAAGGAGCTGACAGCGGACGAGAGGAGAGTCCCGCTGCTCCCGGAAACGATCGTCCGACTGCAAACCCTCGGCGCCGAGACTACGGTGGAGAGTGGCCTGGGTCATACCATTCATCGCCCGGATGCGGACTATGAAAAAGCGGGCGCCATCGTTACCACCGATCGCGCGGGCGCATTGTCCAGGGCGGATATGGTGCTCCGGCTAGGCAAGCCGCCACTCGATGAGATCGCTCGCCTGCGGCCCGGTTCCGTTCATGTGAGCTATCTCGATCCGTTTAACGAGTCCGAGCTGGTCCGCGCGCTGGCCGCCGCGGGAGTCAGCGCGATCAGCATGGAGATGATCCCCCGCTCCACCCTCGCGCAGAAGATGGACGCGCTCAGTTCCCAGGCGAACCTGGCCGGCTACCTCGCCGTCATCGCCGCCGCCGCGGAGATCGACCGCATTTTTCCGATGATGAGGACGCCTTCCGGCACCATCCAGCCGGCGCGCGTTTTCGTGATCGGCGTGGGCGTCGCCGGACTACAGGCGATCGCGACCGCCAAACGGCTGGGCGCAAGAGTCGAGGCCTTCGACACCCGGCCGGTGGTCGAGGAACAGGTGAAATCGCTCGGGGCGAAATTCGTGAAGGCCGACCTCGGCGAGACCGGCCAGACCGAGCAGGGCTACGCCAAGGCGCTGACCGACGAGCAGGTCGCCAGACAGCGTGAAGTCATGGCGAAACATTGCGCTTCCGCCGATGTGGTCATCACCACGGCGCAGCTTTTCGGTCGCAAAGCGCCCCTCATCGTCACCACTGAAATGGTTCGCGCCATGAAGCCGGGCAGCGTCATCGTGGACCTCGCCGTCGAAAGCGGCGGCAATGTCGAATGCTCGCGCCCGGGCGAAACGGTGGTCGAGCAAGGCGTTAAAATTCTCGGTCTGCGCAACGTGCCAAGCCTCGCCCCCACCCCTGCCAGCGAGATGTATTCGAACAATCTCGGCAATCTGCTGGAGCATTTATGGGACAAGGAGGCCCGCGCTTTTCGACTGAAACCGGAAGATGAACTGATGCAGGGCTGCCTCATCACCCACAACGGAGAAATGGTCAACGAACCGATCAAAAAGCATCTCGCCACCCCCTCCTCCTAAGCTTGCTCTTACTCGTAATCTTAATCTTCGTCTTTTGGGGAGCAGATTAAGATTACGAGCAAGAGCGGGAGTAAGAAACTGAATCCGCCACCTGCCCGCTCCTATGAACTCCACCACTTTGCTTGCCGCCGCTCCCGTTCCCGAGACCGCCATGACCTTTCCGCTGCTCGTTTTCGTGTTCGTGCTCGCCATCTTTCTCGGCGTCGAGCTGATCTCGAAAGTGCCGTCGCAACTGCACACCCCCCTGATGTCCGGTTCCAACGCCATCTCCGGCATCACCGTGGTTGGGGCCATGATCGCCGCGGGGGTGGGCAGTAATCTAGCCGGCACCATTCTCGGCTTTCTGGCCGTGATCTTCGCCACCGTCAATGTCGTCGGCGGGTATCTAGTCACCGACCGCATGCTCGGGATGTTCAAGAAGAAGAAAGACTAGCCGATGCCGTGGATCTACCTTCTCGCCGCCTGCTTGTTTGTCGTCGGACTGAAAATGCTCGGCTCCGCCGCCACCGCGCGGAAGGGCAATCTGATCAGCGCCATCGGCATGCTGCTGGCCATCGTGGCCACGCTGCTCGATCACGAGATTATTAGCTTCGGCTGGATCATTATCGGCCTGGCGCTCGGCAGCGTGATCGGAGCCGTCATTGCCTACCGGGTAAAAATGACGGCGATGCCGGAAATGGTCGCCCTGCTCAACGGCAGCGGCGGTCTGGCTAGCCTGCTCGTCGGCTGGGGCGAGTATCACATGCACCCCGTGACGCCGGTCTTCACCGCCACCGCCATTTATCTGGCCGTGCTCATCGGCGGCATCACCACCACCGGCAGCCTTCTCGCCTACGGCAAGCTCTCCGAGAAGATCAGCGGCCAGGCCCGCGTCTTTCCCAACCAGCAGATCGTCAACGGTCTCCTGCTCGTCCTCGCCGTCCTCTTCGGGATCGTTTTCGCCGCGCATCCCGAGTCGAATTACTTCATCTTCATCCTCGCGATCTTGCTCTCTCTGGTCCTCGGCGTGCTCGCCGTCCTGCCGATCGGTGGCGCGGATATGCCGGTGGTGATTTCTCTGCTCAATAGCTACTCGGGACTGGCCGCCGCCGCCGCCGGGTTCATCATTGCCAACAATGTGCTCATCGTGGCGGGTTCGCTGGTGGGCGCCAGCGGCATTATCCTGACCCGGATTATGTGCAAGGCGATGAACCGTTCGCTCAGCCACGTGCTCTTCAGCGGTTTCGGCTCGGCCACCGCCAGGGCCGAGGAAGGCGAAACCGCTCCGGGCGAAGTGAAGGCGATGACGCCGGAGGACGCCTATTTCGTGCTCGAAGCCGCGCGTTCCGTGGTGATCGTGCCCGGCTACGGCATGGCCGTCGCGCAGGCCCAGCATGTGGTAAAAGAACTGGGAGCGCTGCTCGAGGCCAACGGCGCGGAAGTGAAATATGCCATTCACCCCGTGGCCGGCCGGATGCCCGGTCATATGAACGTGCTGCTCGCCGAAGCCGATGTGGACTATGATCAGCTGGTCGAAATGGATGCCATCAATCCCCTTCTGCCGACCATGGATGTCGCCATCGTGATCGGAGCCAACGACGTGGTGAATCCCGCCGCTCGCGAATCGGAAAGCAGCCCGATTTACGGCATGCCGATCATAAATGTCGATCAGGCGCGCACCGTCTTTGTGCTCAAGCGCTCCCTGGCCTCCGGCTTCGCTGGCGTGGAAAATCCGCTCTTCTTCAAGGAAAATACCCGCATGATCTTCGGCGACGCCAAGAAGACGGTGCAAGCGATGGTCGGCGAGTTCAAAATCTCGTAGCGCTTAAATAATCAGCATGCAGTCACCGTAACTATAGAAACGGTAACGTTCCCGCACCGCGTCCCGATACGCCGCCAGCACTTGTTCGCGCCCCGCAAAGGCCGCCACCAGCATCAACAGAGTCGAGCCCGGCAGATGGAAGTTGGTCAGCAGCGCATCCGTCAGCCGGAACTGGAAGCCCGGGAAAATAAAAATATCGGTGCGGCTCCGGCGCGCCTCAATTTCTCCGGCGGCCCGCGCCACCGATTCCAGCACGCGCACGGAAGTCGTTCCCACCGCCAGAACTCTTTCAGCCCCCGCAATTTTCGCCGCGCTCTCCGCCGTCAATTCGTAGCGCTCCGCATGCATTTCATGCGCGGTGATGTCGGGAACTTTGACCGGTCGAAACGTGCCCGCTCCCACGTGCAGGGTCACAAAGGTGTGCTCGATCCGGGCCAGCATCTCCGGGGTGAAATGGAGCCCCGCCGTCGGCGCCGCCACCGCGCCCGGCGCTTGCGCATAGACGGTCTGATACCGTTCCGCATCCAACGATTCGGCGGCCCGTTCCAGGTAAGGCGGCAGCGGCAGTTGCCCGATCGCTTCCAGATCCAGTTCGCGTTCGAATTCGAGCACGCGCGCTCCGTCCGTCTCGACCGAAATCACCTCTGCGGAAACACCTCCCACTTTGAGAATTTGACCCGCTCGCGCCCGCCGGCCCGGCTTGACCAGGCAGGTCCAGGTCCCCGCTGGCTGCTGCTCCAACAGTAAGATCTCGAGCTTGCCGTCGTCCGAAAAGATCCGCGCCCGCAGCACCCGCGTATCATTTAACACCGCCAGGTCACCGGGGCGCAAATACGTTGGCAGATCGCCAAACTGGCGATGCTCGATCCGCCCCGTCCCCCGCTCCAGCACCAGCATGCGCGACGCGTCCCGCCGTTCCAGCGGGTAGCGCGCAATCAGCTCGTCCGGCAGCTCGAACTGATAATCAGACAGCAGATGGCTCATGCGTCCTCCGTTTTTGCCAATACTCGACCGCCATCCAAAGCAAAACCGGCGCGATCATCAGAGTCCGCAGCGGCGCTGTGACCTGCCATTCCGGCCACCAGGGCGATGCATCCCAGACGAGCAACGCCGCCAGCACCGTCAGCGACAGAATGGTCCAGCCGTGCACCTTGCGCCAGGCCGCCAGCGGCAAAATCCAAATCACATACCACGGATGCAGCACCGGGCTCAGGATCAGAGCCGCCCCCAGCGCCCAGAGCGATCCGCGCCGCCAGTCCTCTCGGAAGATCCAGGCGATCACGCAGATGGTCAGCCCCAAAATCACCAGGTAAAGTTGATTATGAAACTGCTTCGGCAGGAAAAGCTCAGGCACCCACCAGAAGAGGCCGTTGAATTGCGTATCCCGCGCAAAGCGCGCCAGGGGCTTCAGCGCCACCTGCGGCCCGCCGTAGAGCATGCTCAATAAAAGTGGAATCGCTATCGAGGTCCCGAGCACCCAGGCCTTGCGCCGCAGCGCTATCGCCCATACCGGCAGCAACACGAGTGGCACCAGTTTTAGACTGATCGCCATTCCCAGCAGCGCTGCGGCCAACACCACCCATGACCACGCATAGGTGCCTCGCCGCAATGGATCCGCTCGATGCAGCGCCCACATGGCCGCCGTCATCGCCAGAATCATCACGCTGTCGAAATGCGCCGACCCGATCAACATCGCGGCCACCGCCGGATTCCACGCATACCAGGCCGACGCTCGATAGCGCCCCGATCCGGTATTGATACGAATGAGCAGGAAAAGGGTGAGCATTTCGCCGACGAAAAAGACCCCGCGAAACAGCCAGCGTGACTCGCCCAACCGCGCCAGCGCGGCAAAGAGCATTTCCGCCCCGGGAGGATAGATCGCCGCCCACCTCGGCAGGCGAACCATTTCCCAGATCGGGTCTCGCAGATGCTCCAGCGCCGCCGCATTGACCGCGTGCTCATAGGGATTCCAGCCCGCCACCTGGATACGCCCTTCCCAGAGGTAGCGCCAGAAATCGTCGCCCGGCGCAAAGCCCAGCGTGCTCAGCCGCAAACCGATCGCGCCCAGCCAGAAAAAAGCCGGCCGCCAGCGCTGCGGCATCCGTTCAAACCAGAAGATCGCGACCAGGAAGACCACCCCCGCGGACAGCAACCAGGCGACGAAACGCGCGGCGCTGCCACTGACCGCAAAATCGCTGCTGCGCGTGGCGGCCATCAATAAAGCCGCTTCGCTCGCCAGCAGTGCGAGCAGGCCCATGACCGCCCATTTCCGATCCGCCGATCGCGGCCGGTCGGCCTCCTTCATGCCTGGGCTTCCGGCGAGGGCTCAAGCCGCTCCGGGCCCTTGTCTTCAGGCTTGCGTCCCTCCTGGGGATGCACCCGCTTCAAACCACAACGCGCCCCGGCGGCCACCACCAGATCCGCCACCCGTTTCTTCAACCGAAACGCGCGCCAGCCCAGCAAGAGCACGAAGAGGAAATAGGGCACGACCAGCCAGAGATCCGTCACCGCCACAAAGACCTGCCGGAACACCAGAATGCTCAGGAAAATCACGTTCAGCAACACCGTGATGAAGACCGGATTATTACGAAGCTGCACGCGAGTCAGACACTTCGGTCCGCCATGGTATTCCGTCACTGTCCGCAACTTCACGCTCCACCAGAAATTACCGTAAACCTGCGCGTCCCAATCCTGCCATCCGGTGTCCTGCGAGTAGCGCCAGCCCTCATTCTCCAGCGAGGCAAAGACGTTTTCGAGCAAAGCCTCGCGGCCCTGCCCTTCCTCATTCCAGAAGTTGAGCTTCGAGTTGCCGCCGCGATTGGAAGGCGGAACCTCCGCCTCCGGCAGGGCGATGACGGCCGCGGGCGTGCGCTTGAATTTCAGCCAGGTAAAATAGCGTGCCCAGCCTCGCGCCAGCGGCTGCGCAAAAGCGAGAAAGGTCACCAGCAACCGCGCCAGCACCGTGTCGAAACGCGGTTCGAGCCGCGCATGCAGCATGTAAGAAAGCGCGACCAGAAAGGTGCCGCCAAACATCAGATACGGTACGATCCGCAGGGTCTCCAAAGGAATGGCCAGGACAAAGATAAACAGCGTGAGGCAAAACCATTCGATGCTGCTGAGATACGCCGCCACATCCGAACGCGGCGTCGGATAGATGGACTGGAATAAGCCCTGCCCGAAAACGCCGTGATAGATAACCGGCTGGTTGACTAGCCAGGTAAAACGCGGAGCTCCGTAAATCATCCCTTTCCATTTCGCCGTGCCGGTCGGCCCGAAAAAGATGAGATGCTTAAACCGCAGCATCGACTCCGCTTCGCCATAGCCTTCCTGCTGTTTGCGGAAAGCCTTCAGCGAGAAACGCCGATAGTGCCAGACGATGGCGGCGGGGCTGAAGGCAATCACCTGCTCCATCTGTTGCAGCCGCCAGCAGAAATCCACATCATCGCCCGCTTTGCGGTATTCGACATCGAAACCGCCCGCCTTATCGAAAGCCCACTTATAAAAAGCCATGTTGCAGCCGGGAATATGCTCGGCCACCACATCCGTCAGCAGCACATGGCTAGGTCCCCCAGGCGCCGCCGCCACGCAAGCCTGCACCCAGTCTTCCGCGGGCGGAGAGATGTTCGGTCCACCCACGCCCGCATAGTCCCCGCTCAGCAGCGTGCCGATCAGGAAATAGAGCCAGTCCGGATCCGCCATGCAGTCCGAGTCCGTGTAGGCGATCACCTCTCCCGTCGAGGCATGGGCGCCCACATTGCGCGCGGAGCTGAGCCCCATATTCCGCTGCACAATGTTGCGGACGCCGGTAAATTTTTTCATCGTTTCCTGCGTGTCATCCGTCGAGCCGTCGTCCACCAACACCACCTCATAGTCAGGATAGTCGATCTTCTGTAATGAGCGCAGGCAGGCTTCCAGCGTCCGGCCGCCATTATAGGAACAAACGATCACCGATACCCGCGGATAGCGCGCCAGCTTCACCCGCCGGGTGACCGATTCTTCGCCGGCCATTTTTTCCGCCAACACCTTGTAGGCCAGCTTCGGCTGGCGGTCGCGCGTCACCAGGCCAAAGGCCCAGTCGGTGATCTCCGACCCGCCCGTGAACCACTCGTCCGTCCAGGAAAAGAAAATCGTTCCAGCCACCCCGCCGCGAACGACGCTCTCGACGTGCCAGCCGAGCATTTCCGCCTGCTCCTCCTCGGTGTGGCGGATGGTGTCCATCCCGAATTCGCCCATGATGAGCGGCTTGTCATCGGCCAGATTCTGCAGCCTGGCCAGATAACGGTCGAAATCTTCCTGCCGGTGCAGATAGACATTGAAGGTGAAAAAATCGACATTCTGCGGCAGCAAAAACTCTGTCGGCGGATAGCTGGCGTAACTATATAGCGGTCGCGCATCGACCTCCCGCGCCTCGTTGATCAGGTTTTCCACAAACTCGACCACCCGCCGCGCGCCCAGCCACCGCACCATGGTGGTCGGAATTTCATTGCCCACCAGATAGGCGAAAATCGCCTCGTGCCCGCGGTTCTTCGCCACGGCGGCCCGAATCGTTTTGATGGTTTCATGCTTGATCCGGCGTTGGTTTAGAAACTCGACATGTTCCGCCCACGGGATCGAAATCATCACCCGCAACCCGAATTGCGCACACTCATCGAGCAGCCATCTCGGCGGCACGTGGTAGATGCGGATGAGGTTGACTCCCATCTGGCGCATCAGGGCGAAATCCGTCCGCACCCGCTCGGCCGGGGGCAGATAGTCGCCGTTTTCATCCGGACAGAACGGCCCGTAGGTCACCCCCTTCAGGAAGAACTTCCGCTCACCCTCGAAGAAAAATTTCGCGCGGACCCGAATGGGAGCGAGTCCCGCGACCGCGGCGGACTGAGGCGGTGCTGCCATGCCGGGTCGGTCCGCTCAGGCCGCGGACTGCGGCGTGGCCTTGGCGCGAGCGGATTTGACCAGCGGCAGGAGCTTTTCCAGAGCCGCTTCCACCGTGAGGCCGTGTTTCTGGCGCAGGATCTCGATCGTGCCGTGCTCCACGAAGGCATCCGGCCATCCGATCCGCACCACGGGGGTCCAGATCCGCGCCTCGTGCAGATGCTCCATCACGGCGCAGCCGAAACCATTATGCAAAACGTGATCTTCCAAGGTGCAGATAACGTCCGCTCCGCGGGCGAAAAACTCGAGCGTCCCGGTATCGAGGGGCTTGATCCAGCGCGGATTGATCACCGCCGCCGAGATCCCCCGCTCCTCCAATCGCGCCGCCGCTTCGAGAGCCAGCTCGTGCATGGGACCGAGGCCGAAAAAGGCCACCTGTTTTCCGTGCTTCAGGACCTCGGCTTTGCCGATTTCCAGCAGCTTGGGCGAATCCTTCGGCTTGGCGCCCGTGCCCGCGCCGCGCGGATAGCGAATGGCAATGGGCCCCTCGCTATAGTGAGACATCGTCCAGAGCATATCGACGAACTCATCTTCATCCTTCGGCTGCATGTGCACCAGGTTCGGAATGTGCCGCAGATAGCCGATATCGAAGAGGCCATGATGGGTCGGACCGTCGTCGCCGGAAAGTCCGGCGCGATCCATGCAGAGCGCGACATTCAGCTTCTGCAGCGCCAGATCGTGAATGATCATGTCATAAGCGCGCTGCATGAACGTCGAGTAAATGGTGAGGAATGGCTTGAAGCCCTGCGTGGCCATTCCACAGGCAAACAGCGCCGCATGCTCCTCGGCGATGCCGACATCGAAATAGCGATCGGGGTGCCGGGTGGCGAAACTGGTGAGGCCCGTTCCCGTCGGCATGGCCGCGGTGATCGCCACCAGCTTCTGATTCGAGTCGGCGAAAGCGGAGAGCGTGGTGCCGAGCAACTGGGAATAGGTCGGCGTGGACGCCGCCGCAGTCTCGCCCGTATCCTCCTGATATTTGCCCAGCCCGTGGAACTTGTCCGGCTTCTCCAGCGCGGGCGCGTAGCCTTTGCCCTTCTTGGTCAGAATGTGGAGCAGGACCGGCTCGTTCTGCTTTTTGAGAAACTCGAAGGTGCGGATGAGCAGCGGGATGTCGTGCCCGTCGATCGGGCCGTAATACCGCAGTCCGAGATCCTCGAAGAGCACGCTCGGAAACATGAGATGCTTCACTCCCTCTTCGACCCGATGCGCGAGATTGAGCACTCCGCGTCCCCCGATCGCCTCGATGAAACGGGCCGCATTCTCGTGCAAATGCTCATAGGCGGAACTGGTGGTGATCTTGCTCAGGTAGGTGGCGATGGCACCGACATTCCTGGCGATCGACCACTCGTTATCGTTCAGGACCACGATCAGGCGGCGGGTCGATTCCGCCACGTTATTGAGCGCTTCGAAAGTCGTCCCGCAGGTGAACGCCGCATCGCCCGCCACGCAGACCACGTTTTCATCGGAACCCCGCCGGTCGCGTCCCACCGCCATGCCCAGCGCCGCCGAGACGGCCGTGCCCGCATGACCCGCGCCGTAGCAATCGTGCTCACTCTCCGTCCGCAGCATGAAACCGTTCAGCCCCTCATACTGTCGCATGGTGGCAAACCGGTCACGCCGGCCGGTAAAAAGCTTATGCACGTAGGCCTGATGGCTCACGTCGAAAACGAGCTTGTCCTTCGGCGTGCTGAAGACCCAGTGGAGGGCGATGGTCAGTTCCACCACCCCCAGGTTCGGTCCCAGATGGCCGCCCGTCTTGGCGAGTCCGCTGATGAGAATCTCGCGCACGTCCTGCGCCAAGGCCGGCAGATCCTGCTCGGAGAGCGCTTTGACATCGGCGGGAGAATTGATCGTATCCAGAAGTGACATAAAACTAAAAGAGGCTGACGCCGGGTGATTCGGAGGTGGGCGCGTCTTCGGTCTCCGACTCGTCCAGCGGGGCGAGCCGCGGATTCCCGGCCGCATCCTGCGTGATGATCTCGATCCGCTGCTCGGCGGCGCTCAGTTTTTCCGAGCAGAACTTGACGAGTTTGATCCCCTCCTCGTAGCGCACCAAGAGGTCGTCGAGCGGCAGCTTGTCCTCCTCCATTCCGGAAACCAGACCCTCCAGCCGTTCCATCGCCGCCTCGAAGGTGGCCACGTCGGGCACTGATTTTTGGGAAGAGGTCCTGGCCATGGGCAAGAGGGGGAAGCTGGCACGTTTCGCGCAGGGTTGCCAGCCCGCAGTTCATGCGGCCATTCCTCCCGCGGTGCCCTGCCTTCCCTTTGTGCCTCGCCTTCCGATCATTGGTAGCGGCCACCGGTTTCCAATCCGGCGAGGCGGAGGAGCCAACGTAGGACAGGTTTGCAACCTGTCGGGGCGGAACGGGCGAAGGAGGCAGGGCGGCGCGGGAGCGGGTCAGGCCATGCGCCCCGCGTCGCTAGCGCTCGCCCCGACAGTTTGCAAACCTGTCCTACGTGGGCGCTCGTCTCCCGGTCCATGGAGGAATCGGCCTTTCATCAGAAAAAAATCTCCGCCAGCCGAAGCCAGCGGAGATTTGAGCTTTTAGGCCGCGTGAATCGAATTCAACGCACGGCGGCGACCCGGCGCCGACGATGGAACTGCATCCCGGCGAGCACCAGGATCCCAGCGAGAGGGACGACCGCCGAAGGCTCCGGCACTGGCGTCATGCCCCGGCCCGTCCAGAATTCTTCATAACCTCCGCCCGTTTCGTAATCGGCGCTGATGTTCGCGCCGAACTGCGCGTAGAGGTAAAGGTAGTCACTCGACTTCGCGACCGGCAGATTCAGCCCGAGCGAGGCTGGATCGTAGAAGGCGGCGGTCGGAATGAAAAACGCGATGTCTCCCTCGCCGCTGCCGGAATTCTGATCGTCGTATTTGAGGAAGCTGTCGGCGGGCAGATCGAGATCGAACCGCTTGATGCCGAGACTTTCGATGTCGAGCGTCGTCTGACTCGGATCGGTGGAGGTGAACAGCTTGAGCTGATCGAGCGAAATCAGGCTCTTTTTGCCGCCGTTGGGTTCGTTGATGTCGATGACGAACTGGAAATACTCGGTGCCGCCGGCCGTCACCGTTTCGAGGTCGGACAGCTGCAAGCTGTTATTGAAGCGCGTGCCGTCGCGCTGCACATCGTAGGGCGCTGGGCTGGCATCCGTGTTGTAGCCCTGCTCCGAGCCATGGGCGCGCAAAGTGAGGAACACGTCGTTCATGTTATCCACGAAACCGCTGCCGGCCGGCTTCGGACTCGCAGTCTGGAAGATGGCGGTCCCGTAGATCGTATCGACCGTTGCGACTTCATTGTTGATGAGGTCAACGATCGTGGCCGAGGCAGGGGACGCCCAGGCGAGAGAGGCACCGATGCAGAGAGCTGGAAGAAGATGGAGATGTTTTGATTTCATTGGATGGTTTGGGCTAAACTTCTCGCCCATTATTATGGAAATTATGATTTAGTCAAAAATTTATTTCGAAATGAGGTATTTTTTTTGCCGGTCACGCCTCTACTTTTCGAGAAATGATCAGCACCGGTCAATAAAAAGCGGCGGAAGCATCCTCCAATGGAAGAAATGGCCGGTACGCCGCCCTGAATCGCCTCGCTCCAGCGGTGCGTCCGCGAAACTTACGGGAGGCTCCTTCCACCCACCCCTCCCGCCCTCACGACTTGAAGTTTGCTTCGTCGCTCCCGAGAAAAAGTGACGAGTCCCCCTCGATCCCTTAAGAGTAGCGGCGTGCTGGAATTCCTCCGCAAAAATGCCGCGCTCTCCTCCCTGCTGTTTCTGGCCTGGGTCCCCTTGCTGTGGCGGCTCGCTCTCTACTGGCAAAGCAACGCCCAGTATCAGTATGGATGGCTGGTCGCGCCAGCCGTGGCCTATCTGCTGTGGCAACGCTGGCTGGGGCGGCCCGAGCCACAAGCAGGACGGCACGCCCTGGCCGGGACGCTGCTGGTCTGTTCCCTGATTCTTTTTGCGCCGCTCTGGCTGGTGCTGGCGGCCAATACGGATTGGCGGCCCTTCTGCTGGATACTGGCTTTGGCGGTGATCTCACTCACGCTCAGCCTGATCGAGCTGAAGGGCGGGCGGGCTTGGAGCCTCCATTTCGGATGGCCCCTGCTGCTGATCGCCACTGCCATTCCCTGGCTCAGTTTTGTCGAGGGGTTCGTCGTCAAGAATCTGATGTTCGCGGTGGCGGATGTCACGGTGTTTCTGCTCGATCTGCTGGGGGTGCCGGCGCGGCAAGTGGGCATCCTGATCGAAGTCCGGGGGGGGCTGCTCGGCGTGGAGGAAGCCTGCAGCGGCGTCCGGTCGCTCCAGGCGGCGCTGACGGCGGCGCTTCTGCTGGGAGAACTTTACCGTCTTTCGACGAAGCGGCGTCTGGCACTGGTCGGCGTCGGTCTGGGCGCCGCCATCTTTTTCAATATCATCCGCGCTTTGCTGCTGACGCTGGCCGCGTCCGGGGGCGGGAGTGCGGCGGTCGATCGCTGGCACGATCCGGCGGGTTTCAGCATTCTCACGGCCTGCCTGGTCCTGCTCTGGATCGTCGCGGCACGTTGGCAGAGCGAGGAACCCCTCGAACTTTCCGGCAAACTTTCCCCGGCCTTCCGCCTCCGGCCCCTTGGGCTGTGGCTGGGGAGTCTGTGGCTCGGTCTCGTGCTGACCGGCACGGAACTGTGGTATCGCAGCGCCGATCATCTGGCGGGTGAGGCTCTGCACGTGCGCTGGCCGAAGACGGCGAGCGGCTTCGGCTTCGACGATATCCCGGAGGAAACCGCGGCGGAGATGGGCAGCGACATCGGCCAGAGCGCGCACTGGACCGGGCGTGAAGGCCACCTGTGGCTGATGTTTTACTTTTACTGGCCTCCCGGCAGCGACACCAGCCAGCTCCTGGCGCGGCAGCATCGTCCCGAGGTTTGCCTGCCGGCCGTCGGCACCACGATGACAGCCCGGCGCTCACCTGTCACTATTCGGAAAAATGGGGAGTCCATCGTTTTCCGGGCCTACACCTTCGAGCGCTATGGGCAGCCGTTGCAGGTCTATTATACGCGATGGGAGCAGCGACCTCTGGCGGGCGGCACCCGATCCGGCGGACGGTCACTGCAGCACGACCGGCTGCAGTCCGTCTGGGAACGCCGCCGCCGATTCGGTCAACAGCTCGTGGAAGTGGCCATCGCCGGTCTCAGCGATGCAGCCGCGGCCGACGCCCTGCTGGCCGACCGCCTGCCGGAGCTTCTGTATATCAAGCAGCCGGACCCGGCGCGGCTCTGAGGGGCGATACGCCCGCCCTCGACACCCGCGGGCGGGCGCGGCACGTTTTCTGCACTGTCACACCGGCTCCATGCGTCCACCCGATTACGATCATCCTTTTGAAATCAAGAAACGCCGCCGCCGCTGGATCACGCTCGGGGTCGTCGTCGCGCTGTTGATCGTCGGCTTCGGCAGTCGGCTGCTTTACCGGCGGGTCCAGCCCGAGCGGCTGGCCGCGAAAGCCCGGGCCGCCCTCGAAGCCGATGATTTCCAGGGGGCCTCTCTCCTGGCCCGGCGCGCGCTCGACCTCGCGCCTCA
>JBGTNO010000103.1:0-9443 GCA_041743065.1 Chthoniobacterales bacterium | reverse complement strand
CCGTTTCCAACTCCGGGGCACCTATCCGCAACGTGGCCGGCGTCAGTTCCGCGCCGTCGAACTGCCGCGTGTAGCCGATCACCGCCGCATCGCCCCGCACCCGCACCTCGCGGATAATTTCCGCCACCGTCCGCGCCACCTCCGCGTCCGGTTCCGCCCGACGATGCAACCCCAGAACCTGTTCGGCAAAGTCGGGCTGATCGTATCGGAGAATCCGCATGGCAGAGCCCACCCTCGAAAAGTCGCCGCCCCCGGTCGAGCGCAAATCTTACGTCAAACTCTAAGGTTTTTCCCGAGGACGGGGCTCAAAATTCGTTCTGTATCGAATACGGCATAGAGACCCGATCATCCGCGGCCGATCGGCGGGCTTTTGAAAAATCCGCGACCATGAACCTCGAAGAATTCCAACATCTGGCCCGGCTTTTCACCGTGGGCTCTCTGGAGAACGACGAGTTGCGCGAATTTCTGACCGTCCGGGCCTTTCTGGGCCCACGGGCCGAACGCTACCTCGAGGATTGCCGCCGCCTGCACGAAGCCATCATTTCCGAGCTCGAACCCATGCCCCCCTCCCCGACGACCCGGGAAAAAGTCCTGCGCATGTCCGCCCGCGACCGTCAGTGAAATAAGCGGGAAATGGTCGGGCTGGCGGGATTCGAACCCGCGGCCTCCTGCACCCGAGACAGGCGCTCTACCAAGCTGAGCCACAGCCCGTTTTTCAAGAACTACGCGGAAAAGTAGAGGGAGCCCGGCCCGCGGTCAACTTCGATTAAATACGGGATTCACGAGCGCGTGGCCGGGGAAACTCATCGACCGCCCCGCGCCGCTTTGGTTTACTCGCCTCGTCCCCATCATGTCACTTAACGCCGCCTCGCCCGCCTCTTACGCGTGATTCCCACCGGCCTCCAATCTCCCACTCCCTGGCAGTCCAAGACGATGTGGTCGGCTCTGACGGCCCTGGCCATCGCGGTCAGCTTCGCGCTGGCCATCGGAGTGATCTACATCACCTCGAAGGTGCTGGGCTTTCTCCAGCCGCTCCTCATCCCGGTGGCGGTGGCGGGGATTCTGGCCTACCTGCTCGACCCGCTGGTCTCGCGCATCACGCGGCTGGGACTCTCACGGATCACCGCGGTGCTGATCGTTTTTGGACTGTTTATCGTGACTACAGCGCTGATCCTCGTCTGGATTATTCCGGTGATCACGGAGCAGGGCGGACGTTTTGGGGAAAAGTTCCCGCAGTTGGTGGAGACGGCGAGGGTCTGGATGATCGACCTCGGACAGCGGGTCCAGGAAAAATACGCCGACAGCGAGTGGGTCAACCAGTCGATCGCCTCGCTGCAGGAACAGGCGCCGGTGGTGGTGGGAAAAATCGGCCATCTCATTCAGAGCAGCATCGGCGGATTTCTGGGCATCTTCGGCCTGTTGCTCGGGCTGATCATCGTGCCGATCTACCTGTTCTATTTCCTGAAAGACGCGGGGAAGATCTCGGAACACTGGACGGAATATCTGCCGTTGCGGGCTTCGCATTTCAAAGACGAAGTGGTGGAGGTGCTCACGCAGATCAATTCCTACCTGATCGCTTTTTTCCGGGGGCAGCTGCTGGTCAGCATCGTGGATGGCATCATGATCGCGGCGGCGCTGCTGGTCATGGGCCTGGATTTCGCGCTGCTGATCGGTCTGCTAATCGCCATCCTGGCGCTCATCCCCTATCTCGGAATCATCATGTGCTGGATTCCGGCGGTGCTGATCGCGGGGATGCAGTACGGGGACTGGACGCACCCGCTGATCGTGACGGCGATTTTCATCGTGGCGCAGCAGATCGAGGGGTGGTTTATCGCGCCGAAGATCGTGGGCAGCTCGGTCGGGCTGCATCCGCTCACGGTGATTATTTCCGTCTTCGCCTGGTCGCTGCTAATCGGCGGACTGTTGGGGGCGATCCTGGCGATCCCGCTCACCGCCACTCTGAAGGTGCTGCTGCAGCGGTACATCTGGCACCGCCGTCAGCAGCCCGAAGAGGCGGGAGCGCTGATCTGAGCGAAAGGCCATGAGCGCGCCCTCGAAAAAACCGCCTCTGGTGGTGCCGGCCTCCAGTCGCCGCGAGCTGATCATCGCTATCGGGGCGGGAGTGATTTTGGCGGCGTTCATCATCTTCGGCATCAGCCGCATGGGAAACGAAGCCAGCGGCCGTTTTCTGACCGGCGAGATCACGGAGAAACATTTCGAGCCTCTCCCGGAGACGCGCATCTCGCTCGGCTCGGCTGGATTGGTGAAGGAAAACATCGCGGGCGATTACAGGTTCAACGTGCGCGTGCCGGGCGACCGCGACTACACGGTGTGGATCGACAAGGTGACTTACGACGCGCGATCGGTGGGGGACAGTTTCCGGTTCCCGCGGCCTCCCGAGGCACCGTAACCGGCGAGAGACGCGGGCCGACCCGCGCGGAAAATAATTTCCTCAGATTGTGGCACGCCTTTGGCTGTATCAATTTCGGCGCAGCGAGGGAACCGAGGGAAATCCGGCCTGGCTTTGCGCTCTAACCACACCGTTTGGCAAATATATGAAAGCCGCAGATCTACTTTGGGTTGTAGTCGCCTCCGCCTTGGTCATGTCGATGCAGGTCGGTTTCTGCATGCTCGAATCCGGGCTGGTGCGCTCCAAGAATACCATCAATGTCGCGCTGAAAAATTTCCTCGATTTTTGCGTGGCGGGGCTTTTCTTCTGGTTCTGCGCCTTCGGTCTGATGTTCGGCACCTCGAAATGGGGCTTGATCGGGGTGAACGAATTTTTCTTCCAGCCGCAGGATGAGCCGGGTCCGCGACTGGCCTTTTTCCTTTTCCAGCTCATGTTCTGCGCGACGGCGGCGACCATCGTCTCGGGCGCGGTGGCGGAGCGGATGAAATTTTGCGGCTATCTCTTGGTGACCGTCGTCTGCTCGGCCATCATCTATCCGGTTTACGGGCATTGGGCGTGGGCGGAAGGCGGCTGGCTGCGTGAGATGGGCTTTGTCGATTTCGCCGGCTCCTCGGTGGTGCATGGCATCGGCGGCTGGACGGCGCTGGCGGCCGCGGCGGTGATCGGACCCCGGCTGGGACGTTTCACCTCGACCCAGTCGCTGACCAGTTCGCACAGCCTCGGTATTGCCACCTTCGGCACGCTGACGCTCTTCGTGGCGTGGATTGGCTTCAACGGCGGCAGCACTCTCGCGATCGACGATACGGTGCCACTCATCGTGGTCAACACGATCCTGGCCGGCTGCGCGGGCGGACTTTCGGGTCTGGCGGCGACCTGGTGGCGGGATAAGCTGCCCATGCTGCCCCCCACGCTGAATGGCTGTATCTCCGGGCTGGTGGCGATCACAGCCTGCTGCCATGTCGTGACGACCGCCGAGGCCGTCTTCATCGGTGCCGCCGCGGGAGTGCTCACTTATTTCGCCGCCCAGTGGGTCGAGCGGGCCAAGATCGACGACGTGGTCGGAGCCTGGTCCGCGCACGGAGCGGGCGGAGCTTGGGGCACCATCGCGGTGGGACTTTTCGGAGATCCCGCTATTTTGAGCAATGGCCTCAGTTTCTGGGGACAGACCGGAGTGCAGACGCTGGGCGTGCTGGTCTCGATCGCCTGGGCGGGCGGCATTGGCTACGCGCTCTTCCGGCTGATGAATCATTTCACGCCGCTGCGCATCGATGAGGAAGGCGAAATCGTGGGCCTTAACGTGGCGGAACATGGAGCCAGCACTGAGATCATCGATCTGCTCACGGAAATGGCGCGGCACTCCTCCGAGGGCGACTTCACGTCGCGGCTGCAGGCTCAGCCTTTCAGCGAAGTCGGCCAGATCGCCACGGGCTACAATCGCGTGGTCGATAAAGTGGTCTCCGAAATCGAGATGCGCGACCACGTGGCCCGCCGTCTCGATCTCGAGCGCGAGACGACCCAGGCGACCAATCAGAAACTGCTCAGCAGCATCGAATACGCCCAGCGCATCCAGCACGCCGTCCTGCCCAATCTGGACTCGCTGGCCGCGGTCGCGACCGATCATTTCGTCCTCTACCTGCCGCGCGATATCGTCTCGGGAGACTTCTACTGGTGCGACCAGGTGGACGATTCCGTGTTTTGCATCGTGGCCGACTGCACCGGCCACGGCGTGCCCGGCGCCTTCATGTCCATGCTCGGCAATTCCCTCCTGCACCAGATCATCCGCGAGCAGAAGATCATTTCGCCAGCGGAAATTCTCCAGAATCTGCATCGACGGGTTCGCGCCTGCCTGGGCCAGAATCTGGCCGACAACACCAACCAGGACGGCATGGATATCGTGGTGCTGCGGATCGACCAGAGCGAGGTGGTCTTCGCCGGCGCGCGCCGCCCCCTTTGGTTCCGCACGAACGGTCAGATCCACGAGATTCGCGGCGACCGGACTTCGATCGGTGGCGGACGCCACGAGCCGGAGAATGCCACCTTCAGCGAGCACCGCATCGCCCGCGACGCGACGCTCGATCTTTATCTCTTCAGCGATGGCCTGCCCGATCAGCCCAATCATGCCCGGGAACCCTTCGACACCCTCCGACTGCGCCAACTTTTGCTCGATCTTGGTAAAATACCCATGTCGGCACAAAACCTGCAACTGCGGGAGGCACTGGAAAAATTCCGGGGCGGAGCCGCTCAGCGTGATGACATCACCCTCATCGGCCTGCGTTGCCCCAGCCTTAATTAGCCATACCCATGCAACTCAAAGAAATCTATCGCCACTACCAAGCTGCCCGGGACGAGAAAATTCTGCTCTCCTTCATGGGCATCGTGACCCAGCAGCTCATGGTGGAATACGGTAAGATCATTAACGAACAGGAAGGCCTGAGCCAGAACAGCCGGTATCTGCTCTTCAGCGTCTTTGTCGAACTCACGCAGAACATTTTGCGCTACTCCGACGATCAGCTCTCGCCGCCTCCCGACGGCGCGCGCGGCATCGGCATCGTCATCGTCACCGAGTCGGATAAAAGTTTCTACGTCAACTCCGGCAATCACGTGTCGGCTCAACGCGCCGTCCAGCTCGAGAAAACCCTGGCGGAACTGAGCGCCATGAATGCCGACGAATTGAAGCAGGTTCACAAGGAGCGCCGCCGCCAGGGACCACCCGAAGGCAGCCAGGGGGCCGGACTTGGCTTGATCGAGGTCTCCCGGCGAGCCTCCGCCCCGCCGCTTTTCGAACTGCGCCAAACCTCCGAAGGCCGGACTTTCTTTTCGCTCTCCGTCGTCGTCCACAAACACTAGTTTTCATGCTCTCACTCGATATCGCCGCCACGGAAGTCACGCCTCGGGTGTGGTTTGATCCTGCCAGTTCCTGCCTCACCATCGAGGGCGAGTCCTATCCGGAAAATGTCAGCGAATTCTACGACTCGGTCTTTGCCTGGCTGAACCAGGCGCTCACCGACCTCACGGAACTGAAAGTAAATTTCTATTACGCCTACCTCAATACCAGCTCGACCAAGGCCGTGCTCGATCTGCTCCAAACGCTGGACGATGTCCATCGCAGCGGCTCAGCCAAGGTCAATGTGCTCTGGCGCTATCGCGCGCAGATCGAAGTCATGCGGGAGACCGGCGAGGAGCTCGGAGAGGATTTCGATCTGCCGTTCGAGCTGGAAGCCGTCAAATGAGCTCGTCCGATCTCATTCCGCCGCACACTCCGCATCGGGCGGCGCCCACCCAGGCGCTCTTCGAGAAAGAGATTGCCGCCGGCGGCGTGTTTGAGAAACTGATCGCGGAGGAATCGCTGCCCCCGCATCTGACCGGACAACTGGCCGACCTCTCGCGCCACTACCGCCGGCTGCTGCGGCAGGCCATGACCCTTACCCGCGTCAGCGACAGCACCCAGCTCGATCTCGTTCGCACCGGTCACGCGCTGACCGACGCCCTCCAGCGCGTCCAGCGCCTCAACGAAGAGAAAGACAATCTCATCGCCATGGCCGCGCACGATCTGCGCACGCCGCTCTCCGGCATCCGCGGCTTGGCTTCCATGATCGAATCCGCGGACCGCGACAGCACCGAGCCCAAGCATCTCGCCGGCGAAATTAGCCGCTGCTCGGACCGTCTGCTGCAAATGATTTCCAATCTGCTCGAGTTGCATCGGCTCGAGACTTCCTCCGTCACCCCCGAGCCGATCGAAGTCGCTCTCGGCGCCATCGCCTCTTCCCTGAACGACCACTTCCGCCACGTCGCCAGCCAGAAGCAAATCCAGTTTACCATCGAGGTGACGAGCGATCCCGATGCTCTCGCCCGCATCGACGTGCTGCTGCTGATGCGCGTCGCCGAGAATCTGATCAGCAACGCGCTCAAATACTCGCCGCCGGGCTGCCCCGTCAGCGTGGAGCTGCAAATCGTGGAGGACGAACTCGTCATTTCCGTGCGCGATCAGGGCCCCGGCATCAGCAAGGCCGATCAGGGCCGGCTCTTCGAGAAATTCGTCCGCCTCTCCGCCCGGCCCACCGCCGGCGAGCCTTCCACCGGCCTCGGCCTGGCGCTGGCCCACAGCATTGTCAGCGGTCTCGGCGGCTCGATCGTCTGCGAGAGCGCCCTCGGCATGGGCGCCACCTTCACCGCGCACTTTCCCCTGACCGGGAAAGCCGAGGCCGCCAACTGACACCCCTCTCGCCTCGCGGCAAATCCGGTAGCCGCCGCCGCCCGGTCATGGTAAAAGATCCAGATGGTGAAATTCACGAAGATGAATGGCGCGGGCAACGATTTCGTGATGATCGACAATCGCGAGGGCGTGCACACCTTTTCCCGGGAAACCATCGCCCGGCTCTGCGACCGCCACCGTGGCGTCGGCGGCGACGGCCTCATCGCGGTGGAAGCCCCCGAGAGCGGGGGCGATTTCCGGATGCGCTATTACAATGCGGACGGGCGTGAGGCCGAGATGTGCGGCAACGGCGCCCGCTGCTTCGCGCGTTTCGTCCGACGTTTCACCGACGGCGAAGAGATCGCTTTCGAGACGGTCGCCGGGCTGATCGCCGCGCGCTTTCGCGGCGAGGAAGTCGAGCTGGTCATGAGCGTTCCGACCGATCTGCGACTGGGCCAGACCATCGCCCTGCCCGGCGCGGAAGTGATCGCTCACTTCATCAACACCGGCGTCCCGCATGCCGTCGTCTTCACCGACGCCCTCGCCGACTACCCCGTCCTCGCCCACGGAGCCGCTCTCCGCCACCACGAACATTTTGCCCCAAAGGGCGCCAACGCCAACTTCGTCCAGGTCACCCTCCCGCGGGAACTCGCGATCCGCACCTACGAGCGCGGCGTCGAGGGCGAGACGCTGGCCTGCGGCACTGGCGTCGTCGCGGCGGCCCTCCTTCATCATCGCCTGACCGGCGCGCCGCCGCCCATCCGCGTGCTCGTGAAAGGCGGCGAGTATCTCGCGGTCGGCTTCGAGCGGGACGGCGACAGTTTTCAGAACGTCACGCTGACCGGACCGGCCGACGTCGTCTTCGACGGCCAGATCGATCTGACTGCCTGAGGAGCCGGGCCGATGAACCGAGGTCCGCTGATTATTCTAACCACCGCCGCCCTCGCCGGGCTCTCGCTCGGCCTTCTCCTGGGCGGAAATTCCGCGGCGGATTCGCGGACCTCAGCGGCGGACGCTCGCGAGTCCGCGAAGAACGCCGCGGTCCAAGCCGGCGCGCGCGGGCTCAGCGAGCTCGATCGCTATGCCCTCGGCGTGTTGGAAAAACGAGACGATCTCCGCGAGGCGACCGCCCGTTTTCTCACCAGCCTGGCCACGGCGGATGTCGCTCAGCTCCAGACGCTGCTCCGTTTCGCCCTGAGCGATTCGAAAATGATGGGCGCCGAGCAGGAGTATTACGCCCAGGCCATCGTGGACCGGCTCATCGAGCTGGGCGACCCCATGGCCGCCCTCTCCGTTCCCGGTCTGCGGCCCGACCGGCAGGATGCCCTGCTGACGCGAACCATCAAGACCCTCGCCGAGCGCAACCCGGCCGAGGCGGAGAATCTCCTGCTCGCCCTCCACGGTCGCGAACAGGTGATGGCCCTCGGCTCGCTGCTTCCCGTGCTCGGCGAAAAGGATCCAGAGCGCGGCCTCGCCCTGCTCGATACTTTTCCGGACGCCCGCAGATCGGCTTCCTCCTTTTTCGCGGCCTGGGCCAAGACCGATCCGACAAAAGCGCTCGCCGCCGAAGCTCTTTGCAACGAAAAAAACTCCCGCCACCGTTCTTACGGAGCCCTGACCGAACTGGCCAGAAAGGACCCCGACGCGGCCTGGGAATGGGTTTCCGCCCTGCCGCCCGAACAGGCTCGCAACGCCCGCAACGCCTACCTCCAGGCCATGTCGGACGATCCCGCCCGGGCCATCGCGGAAGTCCTCAAACGCGGGAACTTTGGCGATTCCTACGTCTTCGAGCAGATCGGCTCTTCCCTCGCGCAGGATTTACCCGCCGCCGAGCACACGCTGGGATCCCTTCCGCCCGGCGAACTGAGATCCTCCCTGATCGATGGAATCGCCCAGCGGCTGGCCGCTCGCGATCTCGATCAGGCGCTCACCTGGCTCGGCACGCTCACTCAGGAAGAAAAAGAGCACGCCATCAACGATCTGGTGCAGAGCTTCAGCTATCGGGACCCGGAGAAAGCGCTCCTGCTCGCGGAGAACCACGTTTCCAAAGATCAGCGCAGCTCCCGCCTCGGGCGGGTTTTCTCCAGTTGGGTGCGGAACGATCCGGAAGGCGCCATGCGCGCGGCCCAGCGCTTCACCGATCCCAAAGACCTCCAGCAAATCATCCCCCAACTCCTTTCGGTCCAGAACGGTGAGCTTGCCCAAACCGCCTCCGCGGTCTTCCGGATGCTGGAAGCGCTGCCCCGCGAGTTTCAAGAGCAGGCCTGGAAGTCAGCCGGATCGGAAATTTCCTCATTGGCCCCCGCCGAAGTGCTGCCCTATCTGCGGAAGATCGCTCCCGAGAATCGCTCGGCTTTTGCCCAGGGCCTCCTGCAGAACAGCTTCTATTATCTCTCGACCAGGGAGCAGGAAACCTATTTCGAATTCCTCGATCCGGAGGGCCTCCGGGCCATGGCTTCCACGATCGCACGGTCTTATATGAGCACCGACCCGGAGAAGGCCGTGCGGTTCCTCCGGGATCTTCCCGCCCATCCTGACCCATCGAAAGGCGAGCGCGCGAACAGCGAGATGCAGTCCACTTTCCAGAATTGGGCGACCTTCGATCCCGCCGCCGCCCTTCAGTCAGCCCGCCAACTCGCCCAGCCAGACCAGCGCAGCGCCGCCATGCGGGGACTGGCGGAGTCCATGCTCTCTTACGATCCCGATGGCGCCACCCGCCTTCTCCCCGAAATTCGGAACCCGGATGAGCGGCAACGATTTTTTCGCAGCCTGGTCAGTAGCTGGGAAAAAATCGATCCAGCGCGCGGCCGCGCCGTCATGTCCGGCCTGGCCACGACCGAT
>JBGTNO010000102.1:0-16316 GCA_041743065.1 Chthoniobacterales bacterium | reverse complement strand
CGGCGCTGTGCCAGGCCATGCGGATGAACAACGGTCCGTAGTGGCCGAAGTCCGCCGGCCACCAGTCCTGCGGGTCGGTCATCAGTGCCGCGAGATCCTTTTTCAACGCCGCGTAGTCGAGGCTCTTGAACTCCCTGGCGTAGTCAAAGCTGCCGCCCATGGGATCGGACTTGGCGGAATGCTGGGAAAGCAGCTCGATCTTCAGTCGATTTGGCCACCAATCCAGGTTGGTCGTGGCCCCGCCGGCGGGGACGGCAGCGGAAGTGGAGCCAGCGTGATGGAAGGGGCATTTGGATTCTTCAGACATGGATATTTCCTCGGCTTGGGTGAACGAATAGTGGAGGCGACGGGGTCTCCGGAACGTTCGCCAGGAGAGAAAGGCCAGTAAACCAAAGCGGCACCATAACGGAAATATTTGTTTCCACTTCTCAGCATAGGCGCGGTCTGTGCCGGCAGAAGCGCGCGACTTTCTGGCGCTGGCTGCTGATGCGAGGCGCTTATGGCGTGTCGGCGATCAGGGCTCGAGCCGGCCCTCGATTAATCCGAGCGGGAGCGGGGCGGGCTGCTCCGGCTTGGATTCGATCGTGACCTGCCGCTGGAGGGACGACGATTTCTCGAAGGCGTGCATGACTTCCAGCGCGTGATAGGCGAGCTCGCCGCTGGCCCGGTGCGGATGCTGGCCTTTGCTGAGGATGGCGTAAGCCATATCGGCGGCGCCAATGCTCCGGCTGTTGCCGGCGTAACGGTGACTGAGCGCCTGCTCCCGCCACTCGCCGGAGGTGGGCATCCAGGTTTCCACAGGACCGCCAAAGGTATTCGGGTTGGGCACTTTCATGGAGCCCTCGGTGCCGTAGAGTTCGATGGGGCTGTGGCCGTGGCGATGAACGTCGAACGACATGGTGACAGTGACGACGGCTCCGGAGTGGAAGGTCAGGATGCCCGTGGAATGGGTGGGAACGGACACGGGCAGCAGCCTGCCAAACTGCTCTTTGCAGGTGGCGATGCGCTCCTGGGAGGCGCGGGTGGTCACGGCGCTGGCCTCCTTCACGGGTCCGAGGAGGTGGATGAGAGCGGTGATGTAGTAGGGCCCCATATCGAACATCGGGCCACCGCCAACTTGGTAGAAAAAGGCGGGGTTCGGGTGCCAGCTCTCCGGGCCGTGGGACATCATGAAGGCGGTGCCGCTGGTGACGCGACCGATCCAGCCGTCCTCCAGCATCTTGCGGCTGGTTTGCAGACCGGCTCCGAGAAAGGTGTCGGGCGCGCAGCCGACCATCAGGTTTTTCTCCCGGGCGAGATCCAGAACCTTGCGGCCGTCCTCGAGGTGGACCGCGAGGGGTTTCTCGCAGTAAACGTGCTTGCCGGCGCTCAGGGCGGCGAGGCTCACTTCGGCGTGGACGGCGGGGATGGTCAGGTTAATGACTAGATCGACGTCCGGACTGGCCAGGAGTTCTTCGACGGTCCGGGCCACGCAGTGGTTTTCCCCGGCTTTGGCCGCGGCGGTCTCCAAGTTGAGATCCGCGCAGGCGACGACCTCCAGGATTTCGAAAAGTTTCGCCCCGTTGAAGTAGGCCTGGGAAATGTTGCCGCAGCCGATGATGCCGATTCCGACTTTATTCTGATTGGTCATGATCCGATGCTCTATTGGCGGCCGCGGGCGATACCCTGGTCGGTCAGGTAGCGGTAGCTTTCCTCGACGGCCTTCATCATGTCGCCCGGATAGCGGTCGAGTTCGACGGCGATGTATTGGGCGTAGGTCGCGGCCTCGCCCGCCGCGACCAGATCGACCTGACCGGTCCCGGCCGGCAGGAAGGGCGACGAATCGCTCGTCCTGATTGCGCCGTCCTTCGTTTCGACTCCGGTGAAGGTGTCGTCGGCGCGGATGACGCCGTCCTTGAAATGCAGGGCCACGCCACGAGGACCGATCTCCTTGAGGAAGGCGACCGGGTCGAGTCCAGCCCGGGCAACCCAGAATACGTCTGCTTCCCAGAGGACCGTTTCCGGGGTGTTCTCCAGAAAGCAGCGGTAGCCGCGGCGCCCATCGACCTCGAGCAGATCCCAGTCGTGGTTGTGGTAGCCGATTTTTAAACCGTGCGCCGCGGCGTTCTCGGCGGCCTCGCAGTAAAGTTCCGCAGTGGCCTTGATGGCGTCGGCGGACGCGAAATTCACCTTAAACGCCGGGGGGCTTCCCGTGAAGATGGCCTCGTGACCCAGGAGCTGGGCCTCTTCGATCACGGCGTTCTTTTTATCGCCGATCGGCAGGGCGCCGTGGGCGGTGGGGGCTTTCAGGCCGAGTTCCCGGAAAAGTCGAGCGGCTTCTTCAGGCGAGGATCCGGGGTAGCCGGCGGGTTCCACGCAGCCAAATCCCATCGCGGCGATCGCGCGGATAGTGCCTTCATAGTCCGCGGCGGCGTGGTCCCGGACGCTGTAGAGTTGAACGGTGATTTGAGGAATCATGATGAGGAATATTCGATCGGGGTGGATAAAACCGGGGATGTTTACTACCGAGTCGCCACGTTATCAGCAGGTCATTCCAAGGAAATCGCCAAAATCGGTGACTCATGATCCCGGAATGGGACACTCGCTGAAAAGTGTCGATCACTTCGTGAGCGGGCCGAGAGGCGCACTGGCGCTGGTGGCGGGACGGAAGCGCTGCGCTCTGCCGACGAAATGCTGTTCCCGTTTCACCAAGCGGATTCGGGCCGAGCACCAGGCAACTCCCGCTTTCGCGAGCACGGGGGCATGACGCCGCATTAGCGCCTCATTCAGCAACGGATGGGCGCGACGCGGCATCGATGAGCGCCCACAGCCGATCCGATCGACTCCGTCGCCCCGGATGTCGGCTACGCCAACACCGAAAATTTCTGCCGGGCCTTCCGGAAACGTTGCGGTCTCACGGCGGCGGCCTATCGCCGAAAATTCATGCCATCCGCGTGAGGCGGCCGACCTTTCGAACTTCGCAGCCCGGCCACCCCAGCGCCTATTTGAAGCGCTGGCGCGCCGGGTTCGATTATTCGACGTTGGCGCCGACGACGGCGGCCATCTGCATCATGTTGATCGTCTCGCCCTCCTTGATCTTGGTGAGATCCGTCACCGAGCCCGCTTTGCTCTTCGACTTGGTGTTTTTGAAGATCGGCAGCAGCTTGGCATCGGTCACGATGTACTTTCCCGCGTTCTCGGGTTTGCCGTTCTCCGTCTTCGTCTGCAGCTTGTTCGCTTTGATGTAATCCCAGAGTTTCTTGGTGATCTCGGTCCTCGGGAGCTCTTTGGCTCCGAGGAACGCGGCCAATTCACTTTTGAGTTTTACGGGGCGATTGAGTCCTTTTGCTTCTTCCATAGTATTTATTGGGTTGGTTGGGGTTGAGTCCGCCTATTCGATTCGCTTTCGGCGGCGGCGTCCAGACTTGAATGGCGGGAGGCGCCGATTCTAGAAAAATCCCGCCCGCGGCCCGCTTTTAGGGCGAATTTCGCGGACGAACCGCCGGAATTCTTTTTCGTTCCGGTGCGAAAGACCTTGGAACCGGCGGGAAAAAGACGAAGGTGGGCGTCTTATGGGACACAGCCAAGGCAGAGACAATGTGAAAAAGCGCGAAGTGCGCCGCAAGAAGATGGAGCGCCTCGCTCTGGCCAAAAAAGCCGAAGCCAAGTCGGTAAAAGGATAGCCCTTGGAGCGATTGCTGGGCGGCCAGACGGATGCACTGAAGCTGGTTTCCAGTGTCACTCTTTTCCGGGAGGCTGCGTCGTCTCTCGCCACGGATAAGGGCGACTTCGCGCCGCTTGCCTCGCAGTTGCGAGCGCTGCTCGATCACACCACGGCGCAAGGTTACCCCCCATGCGCCTTCACTCTCGAACGGGTGGGAACGGCCGATCGTCCATGACGGGTTCGGGCGGAAGGGCGCTGGCTCCCGCGAACTCAATCTGGTCGAGCTCGTCCTGAGGAAGCAGGCGCGCTCCTTTTAGCAGACGGCAAAATTGCTTTTTCGAGACGCGGTGATGTCTGCCGTCCCGGGTGAGCAGGCTGCGGACGCTTTTGTATTCCACCTGCAATCGAGCCATCGCGACGATCCGGAAATATTCGTCGCCTTGTTGCCAGACCTGATTTTGAGAGAGCTTCACGAGCCCACCCTAGCGCGGAAAAGCCCGGAGGCGGCTCTCCTTTTTTACCGCGCGGCCCGCGCGAGCTTGATGCCCTCGGGTTCAAGCAGAATCCGGCGGTCGCGATACAATGAGCCGAGGGCTTGCTTGAAGGCTTTTTTGCTCACGCCAAACGCGTCTCGAATCTCCTCCGGCGAACTTTGGTCGTGCAGAGGCAGCGTGCCTCCGGCGGCGCGGAGCTGGGTCAGAATCCGCTCGGTCAGCGGAGCGATGCGGGTGTAGCCGGCGGCGTCGAGCGAGAGATCGATCTTGCCGTCGGCTCGGATGGCGCGGATGAAACCGTCCACCCATTCCCCAATCCGCCGCGGACCGGCGAGGTCCGTATGATACAGAAGGCCGTGGTGCGTGTGCTCGATGATCGCGCGGTAGCCCAGCGGCGTTTCGGCTTCGAGGAGCAGTCGCACCTGCTGGCCCTCCCGAAAAGGCGGCGGCGTTTGATCCAGCCAGCGTTTCAGGCGGGCGGTGGCGATAATGCGTTCGGATTTCGGATCGATCGCGACCAGTGCCAGCACGCGATCGCCCTCGCGGAGAGGTCGAGTCTGCTCGCGCAAGGGAAGCAGGAGATCCTTGGCCAGTCCCCAGTCGAGGAAGGCCCCGACGCCGGACTTGGTGGAGACCACGCGTAACGAGGCACATTGACCGACCGCCGCCAGCGGCGTCTCGGTGGTGGCGACCAGCCGGTCCTCGGAGTCGCGGTAAACGAAGACTTCGACCAGCCCGCCGACGTGATGCGCCGGCAGGACGTAGCGAAACGGCAGCAGAATTTCGCCGTGCGTCCCGCCATCGAGATAGAGCCCGGGCGGAGCTTGCCGGAGGATCGTGAGTCGATTGAATTGACCGAGAAGCGCCATGGACGGATCGAGCATGAACGCGCCCGAGCGGGATGGAGAGCCAAAAGGACGACCCGAAATTCAGGGCTTGCTCCCAGTTTCAGCGATCGGGATTTCGGATCGAAAGATTCGGGTGATCCTCGGCGGTATCGATACATGCTCGGAAGCGACGACGGCGCGCCCCGTCCGCCGATGCGGGACGATCGAATACTTCCAGTATCTCCGGCGTGACCAGCGGCCGATCGGACGGTCAATGGCACCAGCTCGGCATGGACCAGCGGCACCGTCCCCGACAACTACACGGCCACAGCGTGAACGGCGGCTTCCGCGGGGCGTGCTGATCCAGGAGCGCGGCCGTCTCGTCCGCCACCAAAAATCTGATTAGATAAACGTGGCGGACAGGATGTCCGCGCTCCATGAGAGTCAGAATTACGTCCTTCGGCTTCCAGCCAGTGATCCCCCTTATCGAAGATCTGATTTTCGTGTTCGCCAAGCGCGTCCGGTCGGGTAGCTTCGGCGCGGCTTTTACGGCAGGGAAACATTTCAGGATATCCGCATGACCACACCGACCGCGTTCCAATCTCGTCTCGACCACACCGCGCCCGCTCTGGCGGTCGCGATCAAGAACCAACTCGAATTTTCCCTCGCGCGCGATGCCGCCACGGCCACGCAACGCGACTGGTGGCTGGCCACTTCGAGGACGGTGCAGGGCATCATCGTGGAGCGGATGATCGCGACGCAGGCACGCCATTATCAGGAAAATGCGAAGCGGGTTTACTATTTGTCCCTCGAGTTTCTGATGGGGCGGCTCTTCTCGAACTCGCTCTACAGCGCGGGCGTGCACGATCAGATCGAGGCGGCGACGCGGGCGCTCGGCATCGATCCGGACACGCTCCGCGACGAGGAATACGACATGGCGCTGGGGAACGGCGGTCTCGGCCGGCTGGCGGCCTGTTTTCTCGATTCGCTGGCCACGCTGGATCTGCCCGCCATCGGCTACGGCATTCATTATCAATACGGACTCTTCAAACAGGAGTTTCGCCGCGGCTACCAGCTCGAGCTGCCGGATGCCTGGATGCAATACGGCACGCCGTGGGAAATCATGCGCCCGGAATACGAGGTGCCGGTGCAGGTCTTCGGCTATGTGGAAAACGTGTTCGATGACCTCGGTAATTACGTGCCGAAATGGACGGGCGGGCAGACGATCATGGGCGTGCCCTACGATATTCCGATTCCGGGATTCGAGACGAACACGGTGAACTTCCTCCGGCTCTGGGAGTCGAAGGCGACGGAGGAATTCGATTTCGAGGCGTTTAACCGCGGCGGCTACGAGGAGGCGGTGATGCAGAAAACAAAGAGCGAGACGGTTTCCAAGGTGCTCTACCCGAACGACAGCACGGAGAGCGGCAAGGAGCTGCGGCTGATCCAGCAGTATTTCTTCGTGGCCTGCTCGCTGCGCGACATCATCCGGCGTTACCAGAAGACGAACACCGGCTGGGCGGATTTTTCCCGCAAGGTGGCGATCCAGCTGAACGACACCCACCCGGCCATCGCCATCGCCGAGCTGCAGCGCCTGCTGCACGACGAAGGCAAGCTGACCTGGGATGCGGCCTGGCAGGTCGTCACCGCCACCTTCGCCTACACCAATCACACCCTGCTGCCGGAGGCGCTGGAGCGCTGGAGCGTCCCGCTTTTCCAGAAAGTGCTGCCGCGGCATCTGCAGATCATTCTGGAAATCAACGAGCGCTTCCTGCTCGAGGTGGAGAAGAAATGGCCAGGCGACAACGGCAGGAAAGCCCAGCTGTCCCTCATCGAGGAAGGCCAGGTGAAGATGGTGCGGATGGCGCATCTCTCGGTGGTCGGCAGCCATTCGGTGAACGGCGTGGCGGCGCTGCACACGCAGTTGCTAAAGAGCGATCTCTTTCCCGAATTCGACCAGATGTATCCGGGCAAGTTTAACAACAAGACCAACGGGATCACGCCCCGCCGCTGGCTGCTGGCCTGCAATCCGCGGCTGAGCGAACTCATCACCAGCAAGATCGGCGGCGGGTGGGAAACCGATCTCGATAAACTGCGCGCGCTGGAACCGCTGGCGGATGAGCCCCAGTTCCAGGCCGATTTCATGGCGGTGAAGCACGCCAACAAAATCGATCTGGCCCGGATCATTCACGAACAGTGCGGGGTGGTGGTGGATCCGGCCGCGCTCTTCGACGTGCAGATCAAGCGTCTGCACGAGTACAAACGGCAGCATCTCAACCTGCTCCACATTCTCGCGCTCTATCGCCGCCTGCTGCAGGATCCGACTCTGGACATCGTGCCGCGTGTCTTCATCTTCGCAGCCAAAGCCGCGCCCGGCTACGCCATGGCGAAACTGATCATCAAGGCGATCAACGCCGTCGGTTCGAAGATCAACACCGACGACCGCATCGGCGGAAAACTGAAGGTCGTTTTCCTGCCGAATTACCGCGTCTCGCTGGCCCAGCGCATCGTGCCCGCCGCCGATCTTTCCGAGCAGATCTCCACCGCCGGCAAGGAGGCGTCCGGCACGGGCAACATGAAGCTCGCGCTCAATGGCGCCCTGACCGTCGGCACGCTGGACGGCGCCAACGTCGAAATCCTCGAGGAAGTGGGCGCCGAGAATATCTTCATCTTCGGCCACACGGTCGATGAAGTGGAAGCGCTCTGGCAGAAGGGCTACCATCCGGCGGAATATCTGGCGGCGGACGAGGAGTTGAAAACGGTGGTCGATTGGGTGGGCTCGAATTACTTCACGCCCGATGAGCCGCACGGCGTGCTCAATCCACTGCGCGAAAACCTAGCCCATAGCGATCCCTTCCTCTGCCTGCCGGATTTCCGGGCCTACAGCGACGCGCAGGAGAAAGTCTCCGACGCGTTCCGCGATCAAGCGCACTGGGCGAAGATGGCTATCTTGAACACCGCGCGGATGGGCAAGTTCTCCAGCGACCGCACCATCCGCGAGTATGCGCGCGACATCTGGAAAGCCGAGCCGGTGAAGGTGTAAGGCACCGCAAGACAGATTTGCCATCTGTCCGGGCGAATGCAGTGAGGCGGCGGGTCTCCCCCGCAACGCGCAGGCCGGATACACCTTGTAGGTTGATTTCGTTCGTTAGCATCCGGGCGATGTCCTGAAGCGGAGCAACGCACCGGCATTTCCCCCCCCTCTCTCTGGTAACCCCATAATCGTCCTTCCCAGAGTTGGGGGATAGAGTGCTTCCGCCCGTAGCGCAAGCTTCCAGCTTGCCATCCAACCGGAGCCTCCGGCTCTGAATTTTGAAAAACGACGGCGAGCTTCGAGCCAGTTGTGTTCGGCAAATTTGAGCCTCCGGCTCCGGTTTTTGGACGACAAGCTGGAAGCTTGCGCTACGGGGCGGCCAACGGTATCAGCGACGCTCCAGTGGTGGTGTGCCCGGCGGTCGGCGCGCATTTCCCGATTGCCACGGAGGGAGTGATAATTCTAGAAAAGCTCTGCCTCGTGGTTCGCGGGCGCCGTTTTATGTCTCCCGAAAATCAGCTCGCACAACTCCGCCAAGGCGCCGCCCAGATCATTAGCGAGCCGGAGCTGCTGGCCAAGCTGAGGGAGAACCGCCCGCTCAACATCAAGCTCGGCGTCGATCCCACCTCGCCCGACATTCATCTCGGCTTCACCGTCGCTCTCCAGAAGCTCCGGCAGTTTCAGGATCTCGGGCACCAGGCCATCCTCATCATCGGCGATTTCACGGCGATGATTGGCGACCCCAGCGGGCGCTCGTCGGCGCGGCCGCAATTGTCGCACGACGATGTCATGCGCAACGCGAAGACGTTTCAGACCCAGGCATACAAGATTCTCGACCCGGAGAAGACCCGGGTCGTCTTCAACGGCGCATGGTTCGAGATAATGCCTTTCGAGGAAGTGATCCGGCTGAATGCGCGCGTCACTATTCAGCAAATGATGCAGCGCGAGGACTTCAAGACGCGCTACGAAAAAGGCGTCCCGATCTACGCGCACGAGCTGCAGTACCCGATCATGCAGGGCTGGGATTCGATCAGGGTGGAAGCCGACGTGGAGATCGGCGGGACCGATCAGCTTTTCAACATCCTCGTCGGCCGCGAGCTGCAGAGGGAAGAGGGCAAGCCGCAACAGGTTGCCTTCATGATGCCGCTGCTCGCGGGCCTCGACGGCGTGCAGAAGATGAGCAAAAGCCTCGGCAACTATGTCGGGGTGAGCGAAGCGCCAGGTGAAATGTTCGGCAAGCTGATGAGCATTTCCGACGAGCTGATGGCCCGCTACTATCCGCTCCTGCTCCATCGCGCGGTGCCCGAGGGCCACCCGATGGAGGCGAAGAAGGAGCTTGGACGCGCGATCGTCGAGCGCTACCACGGCGCGGACGTAGCGACGGCGGCGCTGGAGAATTTCAACGTGCGCTTTAGCCAGCGCGATCTCGAGAGGGCCGATCTGCCGACGTTTTCCCCGAGCGCGATGACCCTGGAACCGGTCTCGCTGGTCGTCGAAGCATTCGACTCGGGCTTTGGGTTAAAGAAATCCCGCGGCGACGCGCGGCGATTAATCGAGGGCGGGAGTGTGCAATGGCGCGGGGAAAAAATCACCGACCTGAAAGCGGAGCTGACGTTGTCGCCCGGCGATGTGTTCAAGCTCGATAAAAAACACGCGGTCCGCATCGGCGGATGAATTGGAGGATCGTCTCGGTCGGCAAGCCGAAGCTCGATTACGCCCGCGCGGGCATCGCCGAATACGTCGCGCGCCTGCGCCACGTCACCACGCTGGAAATGCTGACAGTGCCCGCCTCCGATCCCGCGCGCGAGGGCGACGCCTTGCTCCGCCTGAGCGAAGGCCACCAGCGCATCGTGCTGGATGAGAGCGGCCGCCAGCTCGACAGCCGCGCTTTTTCCGCCAGGATCGAGGCCTGGGAACAAAACCGGGTGAAATCGATCGCCCTGCTCATCGGCGGTGCCAACGGGCACGCCGCGCGCGTGCGCGAGGCGGCGGACTGGGTATGGTCGCTCAGCAGCCTGACGCTCCAGCACGAACTCGCGTTGGTCGTGTTGCTGGAGCAGTTTTATCGCGCGTATTCGATCAAGGCCGGAACGCCCTACCACCGGGATGGAAGCTGCCGATCGGATCGCTGAGCCGTTCTGAGTTCCGCGGGCTATCGCGCCAACGCTCTCCAGCCCCTTGAGGATCAAGCGAACCCGGCGCAACAAACGCCCGTCTTTTCGATGAAAAGCAGCATCCGATTTTCCTGGGCTCGGCAAAACCCGGGCTGAGGATTGCCAGAACCGTGTCGCACACCTTGCCATCCACCCCTCGCCTCGCCCGCCTCCAAGAGCGTCACCCCCGGTCGATCAAAGCAAAAAACCGCGTTTAAGCATCCGCCACCGGAGCCGCCGCGCTTCGCTTCTCCGAGTCGTTCGTGACCCTGCCCTCATACGCCACCCCGCCCGAATCTGGGCGTCGCAGGACAAACTTTTTGCCCCCGCTGCCCAGGTGAGCCTGCGCCCCCACCCGACTCCCCAACGGCAGCCTTTCTTCCGAACTTCCCCGAAACTCCCGATCGACGAGCGCCGGCTGAAACCGCGGCCGATTTCCGCCATTTACCATCGCAGGAGACGCTGATGTCCCGAGTCTCGCGAAACGCGGCTAGCTCATGCGCTCGCGGTGGCGCGGCATAATCGGGAAAACTCAACCTAGACGTCAGGCAGATCCTACGACGGGGCCGAGGGAAATGGACGCGGCTAACCCCCGCCTTGGGTGCGGGCGCGAATCGACTTGCCACCCGCCGCCGACCGTGCGAAATAGCTGCCCACGATCGGTGGTGCTGCCATCAGTCTTTTTTTGCAGAGCTGAAACGCGGCTGGGCCTGAGAGGCGAGCGCGGGCCGGGTCGGGAGAAGGCGCGGTACCGTTGGAGCCGCCGCATCGCGCGTGACAAGCCGGCGTAGCTCAGGGGTAGAGCAACTGATTCGTAATCAGTAGGTCGGGGGTTCGAATCCCCCCGCCGGCTCCATTCGGCATCCACGATTTACGCATGGGGTCAGGGGTCGGCAACCACCGATCTTATCTTCTCGCAAAACTCCCCCCCGTCACGAGTTCGCTGGCGGTTGCCTTTGATTCGCGGAGCCGCGCTCGGAGCGTGTCCAAGGCGGGAGCGCCGGTTCGAAGGGGGTGGTCATTGGTGGCGGAAGGCGGCATGATCGCGTGGTGAAAATCGGCGTTTTCAGCACTAAGGCCTATGATCGGGAGTTTCTCGCGGCGGCGAATGACGAGAGGCACGAGCTGTGTTTCTTCGAGCCACAGCTCAATCTTACCACGGCGGCGCTGGCGCGGGATTGCGAGGGGGTTTGCGCCTTTGTAAATGATGTGCTCGATGCGCGGGTGATCGCGCTGCTGGCGGAGCAAAAAGTGCGGCTGATCGCGCTGCGGTGTGCGGGTTTCAATAATGTGGATCTGGCGGCGGCACGCGCGGCGGGGATGGTGGTGGGCCGGGTGCCAGCCTATTCGCCGCATGCGGTGGCGGAGCACGCCGTGGCGCTGATGCTGGCGCTCGACCGCAAGCTGCATCGCGCCTATAATCGGGTGCGCGAGGGGAATTTCGCGCTCGATGGTTTGCTGGGTTTCGATCTGCGGGGCAAGAAGGCGGGCGTGATCGGGACGGGCCAGATCGGGGCGGTGGCGGCGCGGATTTTGGGGGGGTTCGGGTGCCGGGTGCTGGCTTACGATGTGGTGGAAAATCAGGAATGTCTCCGCTCGGGGGTGGAATATGGGCCGATCGAGAAAATCTGGCGCGAGGCGGATATTATCACGCTGCATTGCCCGCTCCACGCGGAGAATTATCACCTGATTGACACCGCGGCGCTGGAGCGGATGAAGGACGGCGTGATGATTATCAATACAAGCCGCGGCGGTCTGGTCGATACTGGGGCGGCGATCGAGGGATTGAAGAGTGGGCGGATCGGCTATCTCGGGCTCGATGTTTACGAGGAGGAGAGTGAGCTGTTCTTCGAGGATCGCTCGGGGAGCATCTTGCGCGATGACATGTTCTCGCGGTTGCTGACGTTTCCAAATGTGATCATCACCGGGCACCAGGCGTTTTTTACGAAGGAGGCGCTGGAGCGGATCGCGGAGACAACGATCAGAAACATTAGTGAGTTCGAAGGAGCGGGGAGCTGTAGCAATGCGATCGAAGGGTAGTAGCGCCAGGAGGGACCGGAGGGGCGAAACACCTCCTGCAGCGTCGCCGCGTCTGGCTAACGGCGGCGGTTTCTTTTGACTGCTATCCTGCTGGCGCTGGCGCTGACCAAGTATCGAACGCGCACCCCCCGGTGGAGAGCGTCCGCTCCTTCGCAGCGCCACGATAGGTGTGGTATGCCCGTTCGTTCCTCCACTCGATGAATTTCCCCCATTGGCTGATTGCCGGTTGGTGGGGTTTCTTCGCCGGGGCCGCTCTCCTGCTCGGAGCGGGCATGGGCTACTACCTCCGCATACCGCCGCGCGTTATCGCGGGAGTCATGGCCTTCGGTAGCGGCGTGCTCATTTCCGCGCTTTCTTTCGATCTGATGGATGAAGCTTTTAAACGCGGAGGCTTCGATTCCACGGCGTTTGGTTTCCTCGTCGGTGCCGGCATTTACACCGGCGCGAACTGGCTCCTCTCCCGCCACGGCGCAAAACATCGGAAACGTTCCGGCGATCAGCAACCGAGCGAAGACGACCACCAAGGCAGCGGCATGGCCATCGCCCTCGGTGCCCTGATCGATGGCATCCCCGAATCCATCGTCATCGGCCTCAGCCTGCTCGGCGGCTCGCGCGACAAGCGCGGCGATGGCGTGTAGGTCGTCATCGCGCTGGTCATCACGCCAGAGGGTTCCCATAAACGGCGTTGGAAAGCGCCCGGCCTCACCCCTGGCTCCGTCTTCGAGCCACTCTGCGCCATGCAGATGCTCGACGTCCACTTCCCGACCACCGACGGGCGCCCCCTGATCTTCCCCCGCTACCCCAGGCCCGATAAAGGGCAAAAGCTCCTGCTCGCCCAGCTCGACCTGGAACTTCCCCCCCAATCCCCGCCCCGCATCACCGCACAGCGAACTCTCGAAGCAGCAGCTCAACCCGGCCTGTAGTGAAGACCTTTTGACCCGGTTCCTGAAAATACGGGTCTCGCCGGACCGCCAAATGCCCCAGTGGCGAAGGTTGGGTTAACCACGCCCAGGCCATGCCGGGTGGCGGCGAGGATCGCTAGTCATGGAACGGCGGTCGCCTCAGCCGCTCACCCTTCCACCAGCGTTATCAGCCCGATCTCCGCCGGCGCGTTCACCCGCAGCGGGAACCAGTTCCCCACCCCGTTCGACACCACCAAAGCGCTCCCGTCCTTCCAGTAAATCCCCGACCAGTATTGATACATCGCCGGTCCGAAACCGATCGTATCCGTCAGGTTGATCTGCCCCCCGTGTGTGTGCCCCGCCAGCGTCAGCGGCATCCCATTGCGCGCCGCCTCGTCGAACACATCCGGATGGTGCCCCAGCACGATCGAAAACGCCCCCGCCTCCCGCAGCTCCAGCACCGCCCGCACCTCCGCCGCCATCGCCTCCTCCCCGCGGTGAACCGTCCACGGCAGCCCCAGCAATTGCACCCGCTCCCCGCGCACCGTCACCATAGCCGCCTGCCGCCACAGAAAGTTTAGCTCCGACTCCCGCATCGCCTGCCGGAAGCCCGCCGCATCCTCGATCAGATCGTGATTTCCCTCCACCACCCACACCCCGTGCTCCGCCCGCAACTCCCGCAGCAGCCCGATCGCCGCCGGCAGATCCCGCAGGGCGTGATTGATCAGATCCCCCGTTACGCAGATCAAATCCGCCCCCAGCCCATTCGTCCGCTCCACGATTTCCTCCAGGATTTCGCCCCGCGTAAATTCCCCCAGATGCGGATCGCTCACATGCGCGATCGTCAGCCCGCTCAGCCCCGGCGGCAGCTTCGCCATGGGCAACGTCAGCCGCCGCACCCGGAAACGCGGCAGTTGCCCCAGCGACACCGCCGTCAGCCCCGCGTTGAAAATCACCGGCGTCAACGCCGCCACCGCGCCCAGAAAGGCCCGACGACTCGGATTCATCGGACCCGCCCCCATCCCTCGGCGCACCCCGTGGATGAGCCCAACCCCCGTGACCATCAATAGAATCAGCGCCAGGCCCAAGAAGTGCCACAGATAGATCGAGCTCCAGCCCGCCGGCGTGAAGTCCAGCCGCCACCCTTTCCCCCTCGCTAGGATCATCGCCCCCAACGCCCCCATCTGCCCCGCCGCAAACGCCACCCCGATCCAACCCCACGCCCCGCCCAGCGCCATCCGCCAGCAGAACGCGATCGCCACCACATCCAGGAGCGCCATGCTGGCCAGGATGATCAGGAAAAATCCCATCGCCTACGCCGTCTCCGCCACCTGCGGCTGCCGCTGGAACCGCGCATTCTCCATCCCCTGCGATGTCGCATTCGAGCAGAGCGCGCCAAAGGTGTAGCATGTCGAGCACGCTTGATGCCGCAGCGTGTAGCCCTTCATCGCATCCGCCAGGGTCGTGCCTAGTTGCGCGTCCTTTTTATCCACCAGGATCGGGCACACGTGGACACCTTGCGTGCTCACCACCCGGCTGTTGTGGCAGAGCAACTGCGCCGCGTCGTAGCCCTGCATCATCTCCTCTGTCACAAACTCAAATCGATCATAACCGTGATCCCGCATCGCTTCCTGCCCGATCTTCAGCGAAGGCAGCAGCTTCATCCGCGGGCGAGTGTAGCCCACCTGCGCCAGCCGCACCCGGAATTTCGCCAGAAAAGCATCGTCCTCCGCCATCGGCCACGACCGCATCGACGTGATAATCGGCAGGAACCCGCCCGCCACCAGCAGCCGCACCCCCTCGATCGCCTTGGCAAACGTTCCCTCCCCGCGGATCGGATCGTTCGTCGCGGAGTCGAACCCATCGATACTCACCCGCAGCTCCAGCGAGTAGATCGACCCATCGCGGATTGCCGCCAGCTGCGCCACCTTCTCCGCCGTGAGCCGCGTCGCATTCGTCAACACCGTCGCCGGACCCACCGCCAGCGTCGCCTCCAGGATGCGGAAGATATCCGGATGGATAAACGGCTCCCCGCCCGTGAAATAGTATTCCTTCACCCCATAGCCCACCGACTCAGCCAGGATCGGCTTGAATTGATCATACAGCAGCAGCTCCAGCGTATGATTCTCCGGCGAACAGGAGATAAAGCAGTGGTGACACCGCAGATTACAAAGCGTCCCCGCCACCTGGAACCAGAGCGTATCGAGACTCGTGAGCGGAAGATGCGGAAAATTGAGAGCAACCATGGCGATGAGAGCCTCAGACTATGGCGCGCATTCCCGCGCCTGTCACGGGGCAGGTCATCCTTCAGTGATAGCGCCTTGAACCGCCGACAGACTTTCGTGAGCTTTCCCCTACGAACTGGGGAAGGGATGCGACGCCGTCGCATCCCGTGAAGACAAACTCAGCGGGGCCGCCTTCTTCACCGGCACCCGCCTTCCCGTAACCACCCTTTTCGAAAATCTCAAAAGCGGGCGCCACGACTGATGGATTCCTGGAGTGGTTTCCTGGATCGGATCGAACCGTCCTGCGCTTCCGGGCGGGAGACGAGCCCCGGGGCGGGCCGCGTGAGAATTCATTTCGGTCAACCTCCGAGGGCAGACTCTCCAGCCATGCTGCCGCGCTTCCCAGGTCGTTACCCGGCATCACCTCGATCACCCGCGATTCATTCAGGTCGTTGAGCGGCGATAGGTAGTCCTGGCCCCGCCACAGCTCTTATCGTGCATCCCCACCACGCTCCATGAGCCGGTGCACCGTTATGGCTGAGCGGAGATTGGGAGCGCGGGAATCGGCCTGGCCATCCCGGATAAATTCAGGTTCGCCCGCGTCTCGGCCGTCGTGAATATGCGGGGGGAAGGACTACTACCGGGACGATCGCCGCTGCTGGAGTCGGTTGCGCGAGAAGGGCGGCAAGCAGCACCAAGTTCCCGCGCATCACGACGCCGAGGCTTACCTCGATGAGTATCTGGCCGCGGCCGAGCTGGAAAAGACCACCGGCTATCCCCCAGCCTGGATCATAAGACCGGCAAACTCACCCGCCGCCCGCTTACCGCCGTGAATGTAGCGGGTGGTGACGTCCCTGGTGGTCGGGCTGACACGCTGGTTTTCCGCGTCGTAGGCGTAGCGGGTCGCTCCGGCGCCGGTCAGGCGGTTGCGGGCGGCGTAGGCGAACGCGTCCAGGTTGCCGCCGAGCGGTCTGGTGGTCAGGTTGCCGTCGGGGTCG
>JBGTNO010000101.1:0-2317 GCA_041743065.1 Chthoniobacterales bacterium | reverse complement strand
ATCGAGGCGAACGAGGCCTTTCTCCCGGAGGAATGGAAGCGAGCCTGAACGAAACGGCGGTCCTGCGGGACGAGACGACCGGGGTCCGTATGACCCGGCTCACGGATCATCCGTCGAATCACCCGTATTTCACGGATCCCGGCTGGTTCGACGGCGATCGCCAGCTCGTGATCGCCAGCGACCGGCACGGACCGCACGACCTCGTCGCGATCGATCTTTCCACGGGCGACCAGCGGCAGGTCACGCGGTTTGCGGGCACGACCGGCATCGAGCCTTCGAGCCTCTGGTGGACGGGGTGCGCAATGGCGGAGGGGGTCGGTCCGCGCATATGTGCAAAAGTGAAATCTGCCCCGGAGAAATGACGGGCGCAGGCGGAAGGGGGCAGGCAGCGCGAAGGTGCAAAGTCGAAATCTACGCGGGAGAAGAGCGGAGCTGAGTGGACGGGCGCTGAGGTGTTGGTCGGCCCGCTCGTCTCAAGGATTTGCCGCCGAGCTACGATCGCCTCGGGCTGGAAGCCCTCGCGGGCCGGCTGGAAGCCCACCCTACCCGGGAGGCAGAAATGGCCCGCTCTCGGCGCTTGGCCTGGCTCTCATCCCGGTGCATCCTCCCGCCATGAAGCTCCCCTCGCTGCTCACCCTCCTTGCCGCCTCCACCGCTCTCGCCGCGCCGCCGACCGACAATCCCGTCGCCACTTTTTACGATGCGCCGCGCGGTTACCCGGCCTGGACGGATGGCATCCACTGGGAGCGCGTCATCGACATGTCGGCCTACGAAAAGGGCGCGACGAACTTTGAGAAATTCGAGAGTGCGCGCGACGAACTGGCGGCGCAGGGGGGCGGCGTCCTCTACTATCCGGGCGGCACGTATGACTTCAGCGAGGGGCCGTTCGACGGGCCCCAGGGGCGCGGGCTCATGTTGAAAAGCGGAGTCGTCATCCGGGGCGAAGCCCCCTCGGGCCAGCCGCTCGCGACCTCTGGCCAGCTCGAGTTGAAAACGAAATTCGTCTTCGGCTTCGAGCCGCGTGCGGGCGTGGACACCGGCGACCGCCTCACGCTCGTGCTCACCGACGCGGACGCGCGACCGCAGAAAAAGCCCGGCGAGTTCGACCTCGCGCCGCTCATCCTGAGCTTCGCGGTGCAGGAGGGGAAAGTGCAGCCAACCGTGAAAGCTTTCCGCCGCGGCTATGGACGCGACGAGTGGACGGGCACGGCGAAGATCGAGTCCACCGGGGACACACTGACCATTGCGGTCGATCTCACCATCCCGGGGAAAAAGGAGGCGGAGCCCGAGCCGGCGCATTACGACCTGAAACTGGCGCGCACCGGCGACACCATCGTCGGCACGCAGACCGGGACGATCCGCGGCCAGGAGGTGAAGGGCGCGGTCACCGGGCACTTTTTCAAAATCACCGCCGAGACGCCACGCGACTGGAACATGATCGGCCTCGCTCCGGCGTCGGATAAGCGCGTCAGCGATGTGGACGATGTCGGCATCGCGTGGGTGCATCTCGTCGGTGCCATCGTCTTTTTCGGCCCCGATGTGAAATGGGCCGACACCTGGGCGACGGCGGGTTCCTGGAAAAGTCCCTTCGCGATGGGCGGGTGGAAAGAGCGGAAACCGGACGGCACGCATCCGTGGGATGCGTTCGCTGGTGGCGGGACGCAGTCGGCGGGATTGGCTGATGGGCGCTTGATCTTCGGCTGCGTGCTCGAATGCGCCGCCTCGACCAATGACAGCATCAACATGGGCCGGCCCGACCATCCCGACGGGTTCGGCCCGGAGGGCTATTCGACGAATAAATTCGCCCCGCGCATCGCCGCCTACGGCAACCGCGTGCTCGTCGCGAACAATCTCCTGCCGCGCTGCGAAGGTCGGAATTTCAAATACAAGCAGACGACGCGGCGCACCTATCCCGCAGGCGGCGGCGCGGGCATGGGCTTCGATCTGCCCCGCGAGAGCACCGTGCTTTTCGACTTCAATAAAAGCGTCGCCATCGAGGTGAACAAGTCGCTCCTCGGCCTGCTCAAAGACGACGCCACCGGGCAGGGTGGCGCGGAGCCGTTCTTCGCCGAGGGCGTCGTGGTCGCGGACAACTGGGCCTTTAACAATGGGCACAAAGGCTACGACATCTCGGGGTCGTGGGTGACCATCGCGCGCAATCACAACGAGCGCACGCTGCTCAAGGAGGGCTGGGATCCCGAGCGGATCGGCGGCTGGGAGCTGACGCTCGACGGCCATCTGGAAACTGGCGACGGGGGCAACGGCGCGATCTCCGACAACCTCTCTCGCGCCTTCGACCTCGCCGGGCGCAACGTCT
>JBGTNO010000100.1:0-5188 GCA_041743065.1 Chthoniobacterales bacterium | reverse complement strand
ACTACGACCGCTGCCGGTCGCGCGCCGTGAAAGCTTGCATCCACTTCCCGCGCGAGGATCGCCCGCGCGCCGAATGCCGCCGTCATCGCGGCAGTGCCCACGGCCATCGCCAGGCACGTGAGCACCGTGCGGGTCCGGCTTTCGCACAAGTCGCCGAGCACTTTGCGCCAACGGGCATTCACGATTCGCCCCCAGTGGAGCGCCGTTTGCTGACGATCATTCCATCGGACATCTCGACCGATCGATCCGCTTGCCGCGCGAGCTCCGCATCATGCGTCACGACCATGAGCGTCGTTCCGCCGCGGGTGAGTTCTGCGAAGACCTCGATCACCGCGGCCGCGGTGCGACTGTCGAGGTTTCCGGTGGGCTCATCGGCGAGGAGGAGTGGCGGGTCGTTCGCCATGGCTCGCGCGATCGCGGCGCGCTGCTGCTGCCCGCCGGATAGCGCCCCCGGCAGCTTGTCGGCTTGGTCAGCGATGCCCGTGAGCGCGAGAAGCTCCAGCGCCCGCTTTCGTCGCACCGCCCGCGTGATGACACCGGTAAACTCCATCGCGATCACCACATTTTCGAGCACGGTGAGCGTCGGGAGCAGTTGAAAAAACTGAAACACCACGCCCACATGGCGTCCCCGCCACCCGGCGAGCGCAGTCTCCGAGAGTGCCCGCAGCATCGCGCCCGCCACTTGCACCTCGCCCGTCGTAGGCCGGTCAAGGCCGGCGGCGAGATTAAGGAGCGTGGTTTTCCCGCAGCCCGATTTGCCAAGAACCGCCAGCCACTCACCGCGCGCCACTGCGAGCGTGACGTCGCTCAGCGCGACAAGCGGCAATCCCTCCGGGCGAGAGAAGGTTTTGGAAACGCTGCGAAACGCGACCAGCGGAGCGGATGGTTCAGCCATGCGCCATAACTAATCGTAGGATTATTTATGTCAACTCTCGATGCGCGTGGCGGCTGCCTGCTGCGCTTCAAACTCACGCTGGCGTAGTAGTCCAAGCTGGCGGTGAGCCGATTCGTTCAGCCAGAGCCTTCCTCGGCGGATGAGGCGCAGTCCTCGCCTTCCAGCTCCACGTCGATGGTCACATGCTCGAATTCGTGCTCGTCGAGCATAGCGCGGACGCGTCGTTTGGCTTCGACCATTTCCTCGCGCGTGGTGTTCGGAGCCATCACGAGATGGGTGGAGAGGACGTGGCTCTCGCCGTCAAGCGACCAGCCGTGCGTGTGATGCGTGGAGCGAACTTTCGGCAGCTCCGCAGCGTCGCGCTGGAAGGTTTCGAGATCGAACGACTCGGGCGTCGTTTGGAGGAAGACATTCATCACCTTCTTCAAGTTCCGCCCGACGTTCCACAGGACGAAGAGTGAGATGCCGATGGAGAGCATGGGGTCGATGATTGGCACGCTCCAGATCGTCATCACGATGGAGCCAATGAGCACCGCGCCCCAGCCGAGCGTATCCTCCAGCAGGTGCCAGCTAACAACCTTCTCGGTCAGCGACGAGCCTTTCTTTACGCGGAGGACGGCTGCGCCGTTGAAGATGATGCCGACAACTGCCAGCGCGATCATTCCCGGCGCATGGACCTCCTGCGGGGACATCAGGCGCGAGATGGCTTTCCAGAGCATGAAGCCGATGCCGGCGATGAGGACGACGCCGGTGATCAAGCCGCCGAGCAGCCGATAACGCTTGTAGCCGTAGGTGTGCTCCGGGTCGCGTCCGCGCCGGGAGAGCTTATCGAAATACCACGCGAGCCCGAGCGAGGCGCAGTCGCCTGAGTCGTGGATCGCGTCGGTGAGAATGGCGATGCTGTTGGTCCACAGCCCGCCGATGATTTCGATGATCGTGAAGCCGAGATTGAGGAAGAACGCGACCTTAAGGTTATCGGAGCTGCCGTGATTGTGGCCCTCGTGGGAATCGGATTTCGACATAGGTCAGGAAACGGCCTTTCGTAGGATGAAAAGAACGATGGCGTATCCGGCCGAGGTGGCGGCCATGGTGAGGAACAGGCTCCACCAAAACGCGACGCCGTTACGCAGCAGCATCGGGAAGAGCACGAAAAACAGCAGCGACGGCAGGACGAGCCAGAAGATGCTCATGCTCAAGCCGGCGATGCGCTCGACATCGCGGGTCTCGAAATACAGCCAGCCGATGGCCAGCAGGGAGAGGATGGGCAGCGACGCGATGAATCCGCCCCAGACGGTGGAGCGTTTCGCGATCTCCGACACGGCGAAGACGATCGTCGCGGAGAGGCAGAGCTTGAGAATCGTATAAGCCATCTCGATTCCGGGACTACATTGGCCTCTGGTCCGCCTTTGCCCACGCGAGCGCTGCGTCGCGCTCGCCAAGATCGAAGTATTTCACTTCAGCCGAAGTGAAAGGCCTCATGAGCGAAGCCATCAGCTCGTGCCATTTCTTTTCGCCTACGAGAGCGATGCGGGTGAAATCGTTCGCGTATTTCACGTCGAACTTCGTGTCGGAGGCGAGGCCGCTGACAGTCCAGCCGGAGAAGTCACGCATCTCCCAGAAAAGGCTGATCTTTCCGTGCTGCGCGATGCGGTCTTCGAGGACTGGGACGATGCCGGCGTAGTCGCTGGCTTCGAGCTTGCCGGTGAGTTGGAGGGCAACGAATGCGCCGCTGGATTCGGGAAGTAGTTGATACATGGGAGTCTATTGGCTGCGTCGCATCTGTATGTTCTGCGTTTTCGAAGGCGCCGCCCGTCGCGGGAAGGGCCGCGACGGACGGGCGCACAATCGCTATTTTCTATTCTCGCCGTGCGTGCGGTCCTAGTCCTCGTGCTCGCAGATGCAGGCGTATTCCGGGTATTTGCAGGTCGGGCATTTTCCGAGGTTCAGGTTGAACTTCTCGTAAGTTGTTTTGCCGCTCACGCTGGGCTTGATGCTCATGGAAACGGGGAAGTCGTTCCCTTCCGGCAGCGCGTTGCTGGAGACCAGCCTGCCATCCTGCTCCTTGAACTCGAACTTCGTCGGGTTGCTGCGATCACCGGCGGTGACGGCAATGACCTGGCCGCTCAGCTTGGCGGGCCTGAGGTCTTCGGTCAGCGCGGTGATTTCGACTTTGCGATCTTTGGTGACGAGGAACTCCAGGTGCGGTTCGACGGCGGTGATGACGCGGCCGCCATTCGGGCCGGTGTCTTTCTTTACGTGTTTGTGCTCTTTTTCCGCGGCGAACGCCGGCATGGTGAGCGCGAATGCGGTGAGGAGGTTCAGTGCGATGGATTTCATTATTCTTTCGATATTGTTTGTGGCTTGGAGTGACGTGAGCCGCTGCGGCGTCCAAGCCAGCACCGCAGCGGTGAGTGACGGTCAGTCGGAGGCTGCTGCATCGGTTCCGAGCGAGCGCAACCAGCCTTCTGGCAGAAGCGGTAGAACAATGCTGGGGTCGCCGCTAGGCCGAGCCAAGTCGAGTTCACCAGTCTTCCGACCATGATGAGCTCCACCGCGCTCGCAAACGCGCCGAGCACGGCCGAAGCGGACGCGCCGACGAGTTGATGTGCGAGCAGAGCTAGCGCCACGGAGCTAAGTCCGCCGCCGACGAGACTCACGACATGCGCCCAAAACAGCTTTTGAAACGTGCCGTGACGCCAGAGCGAGAAGTCAGCGGCAGGAGAATTCACGACGATTCCTGCAAGTTGTCATAATAGAATGCCGCGCCTGTCATTACGAGGTCGTTGTCTGCGCCGCTCCCGCGGAGGAGTTGAATACGTCGAGACGCTCGCCGAGTGCCGCCGTGGATCAATGCACGTAGAGCCAGTTCGGCGTCTTGCCGTCGTCGCCGACCTTGGTGTCGTAGTGGAAACGCGCCGTCACCGGCTTCGCCTTGGAATTCGCTTTGTATTGCAGGATGACCCACTGGCCGGACTTCGCGGTCGGCGCGACGAAGTATTTTTCGTCCTTCTTCTCGACGGGGAGCTTCTCAGGATTGTCGCGATCGCCGCTGGTGACGGTGAGCTCCTGATCGGCAAGCGGAACGGATTTCATTTTCCCATCGAGGATCTCAATCTGAAACTTGCCGTCCTTTTCGCTCACTTCTCCGAGCGTGCTGCCGTCTTTGCTCAGCTCGACGACGCGTCCGCCATTTGGCCCGATTTTAATTTCACCATGGCCGAAGGCAGAGCCGGCGGTCAGGGCGAGGATGAGGGTGATGAGTTTGGTTTTCATGTGTGGTTGTTTGCTTTTGGTTTTGTTGTTTTACTGCGCGGCTGGCGCGTCCAGCCGGAGAGCTTTTTCCGCGGCGCGCCGGCCAAAGAGCCAGAAGACGGCGGGCGTGACGGCGAGGTCGAGCAATGTGCTGCTGACGAGGCCGCCGACGATGACGACTGCGACGGGGTGAAGGATTTCTTTCCCGGGCTCGTTGGCGGCGAGCAGGAGCGGGACGAGCGCGATGCCGGCGGAGAGCGCGGTCATGAGCACGGGGACGAGCCGCTCCAGCGTGCCGCGCGTGACCATGGCGCGAGTGAAAGTTTCTCCCTCGTGCCGCATGAGGTGCAGGTAATGCGAGAGCATCATGATGCAGTTGCGCGTGGCGATGCCGGCGACGGCGATGAATCCGACGAGCGTGGCGATGGAGATGTTGTCGATCATCAGCCACGTGAGCGCGAGGCCGCCCATGAGCGCGAGCGGGATGTTCAGGAGCACCTGCGCGGCCAGCGAAGCGCTGCGGAAGTAGCCGTAGAGCAGGAAGGCGATGATGAAAAAGACGAGCACCGAGAAGATGGCGATGCGGCGCGAGGCTTCCTGCTGGGCTTTGAACTCGCCCTCGTAGCTAATGTAATAGCCCTGCGGAAGCTGCACCTGCTCGGCGACTTCGCGTTGCAGGCGCGAGACGAGGGACTCCAGGTCGCGCTCGTCGGTGTTGGCACCGATGACGATGCGGCGCTGGGTATTCTCGCGGTTGATGACGTTCGGCCCAGTGCTTTCGCGCACGTCGGCGACGAGCCGCAGCGGGATACGCTGGCCGGTTCCGGTCTCGACGAGCAGCTCGCCAATTTTCTCGGGAGCATCGCGCCACTCGGGCGGGAGGCGAAGGAGGAGGTCCATGGTGCGCTGGCCCTCGCGCAATTCGGCGAGGACTTTGCCGCCGAGGAGTGTCGAGAGCTGCTCGTTCACTTCGCCGGGCTGGACTCCGTAGGCTTTGGTGCGGGCGCGGTTCACCTCGATTCGCAACTGCGGAATGGGCAC
>JBGTNO010000099.1:0-4813 GCA_041743065.1 Chthoniobacterales bacterium | reverse complement strand
GCGAGGAAATGGGGAGCACACGCGTCTCGCGGGTCGTGGCCGGCGTCCCGCCGGGCACCCCCGGCGTCCATTATAGTAAACGCAACCTGCCCCACTTCGAGCGTCCCTGGGCCAAATACGCGGTCACCTTTTCCACCAAGGATCACTTCCAGCTCCCGGAGTCCGCCCGCCGGATCGTGCTCGACGCCATCCTGCATTTCGCCGGAAGCCGCTACGAGCTCTACGCGGCCTGCGTGATGCCGGATCATGCGCACCTCCTGCTCGAACCTCGCGTCCAGCAAACGGACGCCGAGGGGAACCCGGTCTTTTTCCCGCTTAAGAAAATTCTGCACTCGATCAAGTCGTTCTCAGCGCACGCGATCAACCGGGAACTCGGGCGGACGGGCTCGCTCTGGGTGCAGGAGTCATTCGACCGGATGATCCGGTCGGAGGAAGATTTGCGGGAGAAGTTTAACGACATCGTGCGAAACCCTTGGGACGCGCACGTGGCCGGGCCGCACCAGGAGTATCCGTTCGTCTGGTGCCCGGAGGCGACTCGGCGAGACGCCGAGCCGGACCCGCGGGACGCGGGTGCTCCCCAGATCATCGTCGGCACGCACGCGCTGCTCTACGACGCCACGCCCTTTTCCGATCTGCGGCTCGCGGTGATCGACGAGCAGCATAAATTCGGCGTGAGGCAGCGGGCGCGCATGCTCGAAAAAGGCTTCGCGCCCGATCTGCTCGTGATGACCGCCACGCCCATCCCGCGCACGCTGACCATGACGCTCTACGGCGATCTGGAGATCTCCACGCTCGACGAGCTGCCCGCGCCTCGCGGGAAAATTGTCACCGTCGTCCGCGATGAGAAAAAGCTGCCCCAAGCGGCCAAATTCATCCGGCAACACTTGGAGAATGGGCGCCAGGCTTACATCGTTTATCCGCTCATCGAAGAGTCGGAGAATGTGTCGGCCAAAGCGGTCACCGAAGAACTGGCCCGCTGGCGGGAGCGCCTCGCGCCGCTCACCTGCGAGCTGCTGCACGGTCGCCTCGAACCCGAGGAGAAAGACCGGATCATGGGGCGTTTCCGGCGCGGGGAGACGCACGCGCTCATTGCCACCACCGTGATCGAGGTCGGCATCGATGTCCCGAACGCCAACATCATGCTGATCGAAAACGCCGAGCGCTTCGGCCTCGCCCAGCTCCACCAGTTGCGCGGCCGGGTCGGGCGCGGCGAGCACAAATCCTACTGCATTCTCATTCACGGAAAAAAGGCGGACCTGACCGACGGAAAACTGGCCACGCTGGAGAAAACGGCCGACGGTTTCGCCATCGCCGAGGCCGATCTGCGGCTGCGGGGACCGGGCGATCTGCTGGGCACGGCCCAGAGCGGATTACCGCCGCTGAAGCTGGGCGATCCGATCGCGGACGGAGAGATCATGCAGGAAGCCCGGACCGCGGCGCGGGCTCTCCTCGAAGCCGATCCGAAACTGGCCCGGCCGGAGAATCAACGTTTTCGCCAGTTGCTTGTCGAAGGAACCAACGCGAATTTGGCCCAGGTGAGCTGACGATTTCCGAATTTTCGGGGAGAAGCGGCGTCCACCTGTGTGTTCGCCGTTCATTTAATCGGACTATGAAAAAGTTTTTGTTTCTCATCATCGCCTGTGGGCTGACGATCGGCGCCGCGGCGAAACTGAAATACGATCAGGTCAACGATCGTAGCGCGCCCGCGGTGTCCGCGCAGACCGCCCTCGAGACGCCGTTCACCGGGGCCGACCAGCCCGCCCTTCAGCCGGGCGACGTGCCGATGCTGCAGGCGCTCGACAACGAATACACCACGTTGGTCGAAACGGTGATGCCCTCCGTGGTCAGCGTGACCACCTCGCGCATGGTGCAACTTTACTCCCGGCGGTGGAATAGCATGAGTAATCCGCTGCGGGTCCCTGGCGGCGCGGGATCGGGCGTGGTGGTGTCGAAGGAAGGACACATCGTGACGAACTACCATGTGATCTCCTCGGGTGATCAGATCAAAGTGCAGCTCAACGACGGCCGCATCGCCGATGCCAAGGTGATCGGCGGCGACAAAAATCTCGACGTCGCCGTGCTCAAGATCGACGAGCCGAATTTGCGCCCCCTTCCTTTCGCGGAAGCTAACCGGACGAAAGTCGGCCAGCTCGTCTTCGCCATCGGAAGTCCGTTCGGGCTCGAGGAGACCGTCACCTCCGGCATCGTCAGCGCGATCGGGCGGCCCGCCGTCACCGAGATGGGCAGCGAATTTATTCAGACCAACGCGGACATCAATCCCGGCAACTCGGGCGGTCCGCTCATCAATTTGCGCGGTGAGATCGTCGGCATAAACACCATGATTTTTTCGGAGACGGGATCCTCGGTGGGAATCGGATTTGCCATCCCGTCGGATATCGTCCGGCGCGGGATGGAATCGATCATTAAGACAGGCAAGGTGGAGCGCGGCTATCTTGGCATCCAAATGGCGGATTTAAATCCCAACCTCGCCAGAAAGCTGTCGGTGGACAAGGGTGCCTATATCGCCCGGGTGACCGTGGATTCGCCCGCCGAGCAAGCCGGGCTCAAGGAAAATGATGTCATCACCGAAGTCGGCGACCGCCGAATCGATGACAGCACGGGCCTGCGCAGCAACATTCTCAACCTCGGCATCGGCCAGAAAGTGGAGGTGAAGATTGTGCGGGCGGGTCAGGAACAAACCGTGGCGGTGACCATCGGAAAAGCGCCCGACAATTATTTCACCCAGTTAAGAGGTGGCCTCTTCCATCAGAATCCGGCGAGTCCAAACGACCCAAGCCAGTCCACCAGCGCGCTGGAAGGAGTCACCGTTTCCGAGATTCCCGCCCGTCAGCGCCGCGGTCTCGGAGTGGACGGCGTGATCGTCACCAAGGTCGCTCCGGACAGCCCGGCGGCGGGAGTGTTGCAGCCGATGGACATCATCGAAGAAGTAGATCAGCAGCCGGTGAACGATCCCGAAGAGTTTGCCCAATTGATGGGCGAGACCGGCGGCGACAAGCACCTGCTGTCGATCATTCGCGGGCGGACCCGTTCGTTTGTGGTGGTGCGGTAAAGGAGTTCCCTTACATCCCGGCTTGGGCCGGGCCTCGAATTCCCTTTCAATGGCGCGAGAGGCAACCCTCGATATCGGAGGCCGCAAGGTGCCGGTCTCCAATCTGGACAAGGTGCTTTATCCGCGGGCGGGATTCACCAAGGCGGACCTCATCGACTATTACGTGGCGGTGGGGGAGTTTTTGCTGCCGCATCTCAAGGACCGGGCGCTCACGCTGAAGCGCTATCCCAACGGCGTGGAGGGCTCGTTTTTCTACGAGAAACGCTGCCCCGCTCACCGGCCAACCTGGGTGCAAACGGCCGCGATCGAATCCTCCTCCGAAGGTGTGATCGATTACTGCCTCGCCAACGATCTGCCGACCCTGGTGTGGGCCGCCAATCTGGCTGATCTCGAACTCCACACTTCGCTGGCAAAAAAGCAGAACCCCGACCGCCCCACCGTGCTCGCCTTCGACCTCGATCCGGGTCCCGGCTGCGACATCGTCACCTGCTGCAAGATTGCCGTCTGGCTGCGTAATCTTCTGGCCGGGCAAAATCTGAACGGCTACCCCAAAACCTCCGGCTCGAAAGGGCTGCAGGTCTATTTTCCGCTCAACACGCCCGCCACTTTCGACCAGACCAAGGCCTACGCCCACGCCGTGGCGGACGAGCTCGTCGCCCAGCATCCGCAAGACGTCGTTTCCGTCATGGCCAAGGCCGCCCGCCGAGGCAAAGTCTTCATTGATTGGAGCCAGAACGACCGGCACAAAACGACGGTCAATGTTTACTCGCTGCGAGCGAAAGATCAGCCGACCGTTTCCACGCCGGTGACCTGGCGGGAGGTGGAGACCTGCCTGCGAAAAGGGAACGCCGCTCTGTTGCGCTTCACCGCCACCGACGTGAAGACGCGGGTCAAAAAACGCGGCGATCTTTTCGAGCCGGTCCTCACCCAGAAGCAAAAGCTGCCCAAGTAACTGGGGGGCCGCCACGCCGTGGGCTCGGCCTCCAGCCGATGATCCAGCCCCGAAATTTCCGGGAAATAAGCATCCCCCACCCCGCTGAGCGTCGCTGGCGAGCCGCCGTTCCCGCGCCGCGCGCAGAACGCGCGGAAGCAGGCCGCGGATGTTCCGCTGGAGTCGAGCGCACACCCCGTCTATCGTCAAGGTGAGCTACGAGGGGCCGATGGCGGCTCGGCTGCAAGGGAGCGAAGCGACCAGCAGCCGAGATGACAGCGGGTTCTCGTTAGCTCAACCGCCTGGTTCGGCCTTTTGATATGAGAAAAAATATCCAAACTCCTAGAAACATAAGAATGATACATAACGGATAGTATAGAAACCACTCTAAGCTGTTCTGCTGGCCGCCAACCTTCCCCACTAGAAGCGTGCATACAAGCGCCAGATCTGCCCCGACGATGCCTCCGAATAAAATATGAGGCTTACGTCTGCTAAAAAGCCACCATAACAATTGCGGCGTAGCAATGAAAAGGGTGTTGATCGGCACATAGGTAACAATCTCGCTGATGCTTTCTCGATGATGCGGCCCCCATCCAGTTGGATATAGGAGATAGAAAACTACAAGCAGCGGAACAGCGACTGACAGAAAGAGGGATTTCGTGGCGCTCATCTTTTTGCCATTGAGGTAGGGACACCCGTTACCGGGTGCCCCCCTCGCAGATCCCTGCGTGCGGTTTTCCCGCACAAGGCTCCTCAGAGAGACGCGCAGCCGGCTCGGTATCGGGTCCATTGGACCGGATCTCTGCCTCCAT
>JBGTNO010000098.1:0-9318 GCA_041743065.1 Chthoniobacterales bacterium | reverse complement strand
GCCGCTCCCTGCTAAAGGCATTCCAAGGCTACATCCGCCAGTATGTGAATGGCGGCGATGTCGTCATCCTCGGCAGTTTCCCGCCCAACACCGTGCAGCTCGCTCCCGTCATCCAGGAGCGCGGAGCCGCCGCTGTCTATTGGCTACAGGATTATTATCCCGAACTCCTCCGCTCGCTCTGCGATTATCCGGCGCCGCTGCGGCGGGCGATGGCGCGTCGCTGGGACCGTCATCTTTCCCGCTGGGACTACGTGGTGAAATCCTCCGGCAACCTCGCCTACGACGGCCCGAATGCGCGCGTGATCCGCAACTGGAATTCAGTCGATCCCGGCCGCGTCCGTCCGTTCAAGCCGAAGACAGCGCTCTACTCCGGCGGCTTGGGCTACGCGCATGGGGTGAAGCCGTTCCTCGGGAAATGCGAGGAGCTGCGCGAGGAAGGGTTCGAGATCACCGTGCGCGGCGACGGCCCCGGATTTTCCAAACTGCCGAAATGGGTCCGGCGCGAGGCCCCGCTGTTGAGCTTGAGCGATCTGGTGCAGTCCTACTGGGAAGCCGAAGTGCATCTCGTGGCGGCCGACCCGCGCATCCGCACCGCCCTGTTTCCCTCGAAATTCTGGAACGCCCGCGCCACCGGCCGCCGGGTGGAATGCAGCGGCTTCGAAGGCGAAATGGCGGAGGAGCTGGAGATTGCCAGAACCGCGCCCTTCCATGAACATCGTCAGCAGTGGATCGATCTCGTGACATCGCTGCTGTAGCCGGTATGGAAAGTGGTGATCGCGGGTGGCCGCTAAACATCGTCGCGCCCTCTTACGATCCCGCCACCGTGGGCGGGGCGGGGGAAGTGATGATGGCCCTGGTTGATCAGTTTATCCAGCTTCATCCGAATGTTCGCATTTGTCTGAATCCGGTCGCGGCCGCGCGTTTTCCTCAATGGCAGTCCCGGATTGTGGAGATTCCGGCTTTTTCGATGCGGGGCAACCGCAATAAGTCTCTCGCCCTTCTCCGGCTGGCCGCATTCGGATCCGCCGCGCTTCCGGCGGATGGCGTGTTCTGGTTTCCCTTTGGTGTAATGTTGCCGTTTAACTTTAGAGGCCGAGGCGTGGTTACGCTGCACGATACTCTGGAGCGTGATCTTCCTCGGGCCGTGGGCATCGCTGAGCGGCTTTTTAGAGCCGTCATGATCCCGCGCACGCTCCATCGCTGCCGCGCGGTGACCGTGTCGCGATTCAGTCGCGACCGCATCAGGCATCATCACCGCGTCGAGGCCAAGGTGATTCCACATGCTCCGCTGGTCATGCCTGAGCCTTCCGGGGAGCGTCCCTTGCGGACACCGTATGCTTTTTATCCCGCCAATTCCTGGCCGCACAAAAATCATACTTTTCTTCTGGAACTCTGGGAATCGCACCCGGAACTCCAGGACTTGACGCTGGTCTTTACCATGGGGAACGGGATGGGCTCTATGTCCCGGCCCGTCGAGCGCGCCCGGGCGCGAGGTGCCGACGTCGTTATAACGGGCCGGGTCACGCGGGAGGATCTTTCGACATGGTATCGCCATGCGGTGTGCACGCTGGTTCCGTCGTTGTATGAAGGGTTCGGACTGCCGGTGCAGGAAGCTCTCTCTCTCGGATGCCCGGTGTTGGCTGGGGACTGCGGCGGCGTAGAGGAAATTGTGGGAAAGGATTCGCCCTGGATCCTGGCCTTCGAGCCCGCTGCATGGGTAAACGCCATTGCCGCACTGCGTTCTGGCTCGATGGAGTGTCCCGCCCCCGCCAAACGCACTTGGCGCACCTGTGGAGAGAAATACCTGGAAGAATTTCAGGCTGCCGCTGCATGAAAACTCCGAAGATATCCGCGCTGCTGCTGGATCACTTGAAACGCGTATGCACTGCTGCGTCGGGTTTTCGGCTGTTTGGCTTACGCTGGGGTGCTCCCTGGATGACCTATCTCGCATGGCCGCTGCTGAGGCGACTGGGGGTTAAGCGCATGGTTAATTTTGGCCTGTTCCAGGCGCGTCTTGGCGAGTGCGATCTTTACACCTTCGCGAATGTGTTTGAGGACTATCCCGTCCGGTGCGTCGCGGCTGCCATGCGCGATGTGCGGCTGGTGATCGACGCGGGCGCAAACGTCGGCGCGTTCAGTCTTCTGGCGACAACGCTGGCGGATGGCCATCGCATCGTTGCCATCGAGCCGAGTCCGGAAAATGTCTCCGCGCTCGAGCGGCAGTCGTTCGCCGGCAGAATGGAAATTATCAATGGCGCATTGGGTCCGCAGTCGGGACTCGGGCAGTTTGTGGAAGGCATCAATTCCGTGACTCACTCGATCGACTTTTCTACTGATGGACCGGTGCAGATCTGTTCTCTCGACGATCTCTGCCCGGAAGATGCGCTGGTGAAAATGGACATCGAGGGAGGCGAATTCGAAATCCTGCGGAAGGGTTTGCCGGACACCGTGCGCTATCTGCTGCTCGAATGGCATCCGGGCCCCCAGCGCCCCGAGGCGCCACGAGAGTTATGGCCGCAGGGAAAGTGGACGCGCGTTTCTGAGGACCTCTACGGCTCATCCATGTGGTTTTGGCAGCGCGGTCACGGAACTTAGTTTCCGTTGCGCGGACCGGATGTCCAAGCGTAAGTCGTCGGATGCTGCGGATAGGAAGTCTCGGTCTGATAGCCCTGTTCTCGGAAAAAAGCCTCTAAAGGGCCGGATGTCGGACGGCCATGGACTTGGTGATAGGATGCGATCGCGAACGCCGTCTGCCGACTGGTCATAATCCGGGCACAGCCTTTGAGAGCCTCGATCTCCGCCCCTTCAATATCCATCTTGACGAAAGACACCGCAGGAATATTGAGTTCCTCCAGAGCGTCGTCCAACCGCGTGACCGGAAGTGAGACCCCGTCCTCGTCGCCGGAGCAGATTCTCGACAAATCAGCGCCGAGCTGGAAGCGGAGGACTTCATTGCTGCTCCACAAACCCTTCTGAACCAACGTGACATTATCGAGGTGCGCTTGCGCACGAGTCGTTCGATCAGTCGATAGTTCGCCGGGTCGGGTTCGAAGGCAACCACATGGCCCGTCGGGCCGACCCGCTCCGCGGCATAAAGCGTGTAGTCTCCAGCATAGGCGCCGCCGTCCACCACGATATCTCCCGGTCGGAGCGAAACCTTCCGGTGATACCCGTTAATGGGAGACATTTGTCGGATGAACTGCGGCACTACCGGAGAGACTCCCGCAAAAATGCGCAGCCGCTGTTTAAGAAGGCCTTCAGGGAAGGTCTGATATGCAAGCATGATGGGCTTCGGGATTCTCATATCAAGGAAACACAGGAGGACGTCATTTACGCGGGCCGGAACTTTACTCCCGGCGAAGGGCCCGCCACAAGAATCGCTCTCGCCATCGGCGCATCGTCGCGACACTGAAGGGAGTGCGCAGAGTCCAGATCAGCCAGTGCACCCAGCCGTTTCCATAGAACATCGTCCGATCAGTATAGACATCCGCGCTCTCGTGACGGTCGAACGTCTCAGGATGGACCAGCGGAAACGGCATGGGCGTCACCGGCAGTTCCGAAGAATTATCCGCTTTCATCGTATGAGTTGATCCGGCTCCAAAGCCGATGTTCGAGACAAGATTATGACGCGGAACAATATTGATCGAATCGCGGATCCAATTATCGAACGTCCACGGGACATCCCAAGTATCCAGACCACCGGGGAGGCGGTGGTAGGAATCATCGAAAAGTCTCTTCCAGAAGAAAGCGGCTGTGCGATGGCCCGTGAGTCGATGCAGCCAGTTCGTCTCCTTCACGCCCGGCCATTTCCGCATGGTGGGATCGAATCGTTGCCAGGAGCGGCGCCAGGTTGCCCATCCCCAGATATGACAGTGCCTCGAGAAGTAGTAGCTGGATGCGACCGGATGGCTGCCCCTTTGGAAATTATTGCCACTGATCATGCCCACGCGCGGATCTTCGCTGTAACGGGCCAGCAATTCCCCGCAGAACTTGAAAAACGTCGGATCAGGCAGGCAATCGTCCTCAAGAATGACGGCGTGTTCCACCTGAGCGAAGACCCAGTCCAGCCCTTCTGAAACGCTGCGTCGGCAGCCGGCGTTTTCCGTGCGATATTTCCGGTGGACCTGGCAGGGCCAGTCAACCATCTCAGTAACCTGGCGGGTCGCAGCGCAAACCTCGGCCTCACCGTCGCGTCCAGGTCGTGGAGCGTCCGCGAGGACGAACAGCTCCTTTGGCGCATAGTCCCGGATGGCGCTGAAAACCTTTTCGGTCGTGGCCGGTCGGTTAAAGACGATGAAGGCGACTGGAACTTTGCTAGCCATTCGATTTTCCGGGGGCACTCTCCTCTGCCGGGCCGGTGGCTTCGGACGGCCCATCGAACATGGCTATAACCTCGGGGGGCATAACGTCGGCAGACCGGATAAGTTCGCCGTGCAGAGACCGGAGGGTGTAGTTCAGGCTCTGCAGGATGTTGAAGCAATCGCTGGCCGCTGTTTCTCCATGGAGCGCGAGAAGAATACGCGGGCGAGCCCGTTTCAGGATTTCACGACTTCCGCGCAGGACGTCGGCTTCCGCTCCTTCCACATCGATTTTCACGAGGTCGGGATCCGGGAGATTCCGCCGCGCCACGAAATCGTCGAGAGAGAGCGCGGGGATCAGGTAGGGACTGCCCGCTGCGATCCCTCCGACGAAATCGTTCTCGCCCGGTTCAAACGAAACGATGTCCGTCGAGTCAGAGACCGCCGCCTGAACGAGAGTGACATTCCCGATCCGGTTCAGGGCGAGATGCCGCAGTATCTTCGCACAATTGCGACCCAGCGGTTCGAAGGCCACAACGCGACCGGCCGGCCCCGTGATTCGGGAGAATGCCAGGGTGTAAAAGCCAGCGTTGGCCCCGACATCGAAAACGGTTCCTCCTTCGGCGGTTAGCTTCCCGACGGCGCGTTGCTTCGAAAGCTCGTAAATCCCCAACCATTCCGGAGCGTTGGCCGATCCGCGCACCCAGCGAAAACCTTTGTTAAGTCCCGCCGGAATACGAACGGTCATGTTCGCCGGAAGGAGGTGAAAAAACCGTCCTCCGAGCCAGAGAAGTCGTTCGCCGATGCGCATGCAGGAAAATGAGAAGCTATCGCGGTGCCGCCGGATGGGTGGATAAATATCGTTGCCTCAACCATCCGGCAAGGGGCAAGAGGCAGAGGGCTTTCATCTGCATCAGGAAGAGCGGCCGGGTTCGCCGCATCGCCGCATTCAGGAGAAAGCCAGCCAGGGCGTAGGAAATCAAAGTGGCGACAGCGGCCCCGACAGCGCCAGAAGCGGGAATGAGCACAAGATTGAGCCCGATGTTGCAGATCGCCCCCAGCACGGTGCGCAGGCAAGTGAACCAGAAGAGACCTTCCCCCGCATCCCAGAGGCTCTGGGCAACGCCCAGGAAAACGAAGACGACCGACCACACATGGATTCTCAATACCGCGGTACTCGCGGTATAGGCGTCTCCGTAGAGGAGAACCACGAGGGTCGGAGCCAGGAGCGTGACGTTGAGCGCAATGACACAAGCCGTGGCCGTGGCGCCCTGCACCAGCAGCTGAAAGCGAATGTGGTAGGATTTCGGGCAGGTCTCGCGTGCGCGCAGAAGAGCGGGGAAAATGGCGGGGGCAACAGCCATGGGAATGATGCCCCACAGCTCGGAGACCTGCGCCGCAGCGGAATAAATTCCGGCGGCGGAACTCTCAATCATCGTTCCCAGCATGATCACGTCGCTGCGAACGTAAACCGACACGGCCAGGGCCGCGATCGCGAGAGGGAAGGCTTGGCCCAGAGTCTCCCACACGGCAGGGGCGGGAGCCGCGGGCTTTTCGGCACCCTGCCCTTTTTTGGACGACCTATAGATCAAAACCACGCCGACGCTGATCAGGACGGACTCCACCGCTTCGAGAACCGCAAAAGTCATTATAGTAGCGCCCAGTGCGACCGCGCCGACCTTGACCGCGGCTGCAATCAGCACTGGAATTGTTCGACCCAAGAACGCCAGCTTCATCAGACCCTGCGCCTGAAACCATGCTTCGAAAGACTCGAAACTCTGACTCACGATTCCGATGCCGGCGATGGCGACGAGCAAAGGGATCAGCGAATCGTCTGCGAGGAAAACCCGGACAGAGGCGCAGGCTCCGACGTAAGCCGCCGCCCCAAACCCGGCCCGCAGCAGGAAGGCACGCCGGAGAATGGCCCTGGAACCGGCAGGCTGCAGCACCAGCTGCCGGACCACAACCCGCTCCAGACCGAGTCCGGCCAGGACCATGGCGATTTTCACCACGGCCATCGCCAATGCGAAAACACCGTAACCTTGCGGACCCAGGTGCCGCGTCACGGCAATAGTCACGACCGCGAGCGCCGCCGCTCGTGCAGCCTGACTGGCACCGGACCAGCCGACGTTGAATAACAGGTTTAGCCGGCCTTCCTGTCGAAGAGCGCCTATCCGCGTCAGAAGCGGCGGTAGTTTTTCGGGCATGACTTCGGACACGGCATGATTTCATCCGATCATACGGACTCCAGGCGTCAATCACCAGCCTGCGCACGCGGCGGCGGCAGGTCGCCTCAATCAGAGGGAGATGGGCAGATCCGTGGCGTGAGCTACCAGCTTGCCATCTAAACCGTCCGGACGGGATACTTCCACCCTCGCTCCCAAGTTGCACTTGGGAGCGCCGATCCAGTGAAGCTTAGCTTCAGAGAGTGACAGCATCCCCAAGTGCAACTTGGGGACGAGCGGAACGAGCTGACAGCATCCCCAAGTGCAACTTGGGGACGAGCGGAAGTGCAACTTGGGAACGAGCGGAGCAAGTGCAACTTGGGGACGAGCTGACAACGAGCTGACAGCATCCCCAAGTGCAACTTGGGGACGAGCGGGGAGCGGAACGAGCGGAACAGCATCCCCAAGTGCAACTTGGGAACGAGCGGAACGAGCGGAACGAGCGGAGAGCGGATCCCCAACCAGCCTCGCTCCCAAGTTGCACTTGGGAGCGCCGAATCGCCGCATCCGTCAGTTCCAGTCGCTCGAATTCATGCCGGGCGATTTCTCTGGGTATCAGCCGTTCGGGTGCGTCCGCGAGGCTCAATTTCCCGATGCGGTATTTGATCTGGATCTCGATCAGATTGACCTGGCTGTAAAGGATAGCCTCGCGGGATTTGGCCAGCAGGTCTTCGAGAGGCTTGGGCACTTCGCCCTGGCCGGCCATCCTGGTTTCAGGGCTGGTGAACGCGCAGAGGATAGGACTGCTGCCCCAGATACCCCGCGCCAAGGTTATCGGAGACGGTGAAGATATTAGCTTGGGTCGGCGCAAACGTAAGACAGGTTTGTAACCTGTCCGGGCGCAGGCGGTGGGCTCCCTCACTCCCGCCTCGCTGGCGCTCGTCCCCGGCAGATTACAAATCCGCCCTACGTTGGCTGGAGGTTTGCGCTCTGGTCGGACCGGTGGCAGGCTCGGCGGGAACATGAGCAACCCACACGAGATCCCCGGCGCGCTCGAAGCGCTGCAGGCGGATATTTACCGGGAAAAAATTCTGCGGGCGCGGAAGTCCACGGTCGAGCAGCGGCTGGCGGATGTGTTTGAGCTGTCGAATCATCAATTCGGCATGATGCTCGCGGGAGCGATGCATCGGATCGGAACAACTGATGAGGCAGCGGGGTGGGAGGAAGTAGGACGCTGGATGCATCGGCTGGACCGGGTGAGAGAGCATGATCTCTACGTGGAAGAACGCCCGGCCACGCGATGAAAATCGAGGAAGTTGCCGTCAAGGTGATTGAAGCAGCGGAGGCGGTCGAAGCCGAGTTCATGACGGTCGGGGCGATTGCGGCCGGAGCTTACGGAATTCCGCGGTCCACCAGGGATGTGGATCTGTTGATAGGCATCGCCAACCGCGACAGCATCGACCGGCTTATCCGGCGACTCAGCACTTGGGTGACCTTCAATCCCCAAGTAAATTTCGACACGTTGACGTGGGGGCGGCGGCATGTGGGCGTGAGCGAGGGAGTTCCTCCGTATAAAGTGGAACTCTTCGAAATGTTCGATGATCCGTTTGTAGAGCGGGAGTTTGCTCGTCGGCTGCAGGTTTACGTGCCTTTGCTCCAGCGGACCACCTGGTTGCCGACCCCCGAGGATGTGGTCGTGCAGAAGCTGCGCTGGGGGCGAAACAAGGATCTGGACGACGCGCGGGACGTGCTGGCGGTGCAGGGGCCGGAGACGCTGGATATGGACTACATCCGGAAATGGTGCGGCGAACACGGCACGGGCGAGCGCCTCCAGACGGCGCTCGACGGGATTCCGCCGCTGTAGGTGGGCAATGGAGAGACGGAAAACGCCTCGCGCGCGGCTCTCCCTCGCTCACCCCTCAACTTTTCCCCCTGCCCCGAATGGCCCTAAGTTCGGCGGAGGCAGACATCCTACTCTTGCTCCTACTCGTAATCTTAATCGCTGATTTCGAGGGCATTGGAAACTGAGAGATTATGATTACGAGTAAGAGCAAGATTACGAAAATATCTTAAAACCGGCTTAACTTAGCGCCTTTCCCCCCTGCCCCCCTCAGGTTGCGAATTCAGGCGGTGGCCGGTTGGAGGGGCGCGGGGGTGAGGCGGCCGGCGGGACGCGGCTTCTCTTCGCCGGCCTCGTGATACTCGGCGTCGGTGTTGACCTGCCAGAGATCGTAGCTCGCCCGGCCGGTCTCGATGTTCTGGCCGGCCAGCATGGCGGTCATCATGGAGTGATCCTGATTATTGTATTTGTGCAGGCCGTTGCGGCCGACGGGCTGGACATTCGTGAACTGGCTCAACGCCTCGCGGATGATGGCGACATCGGCTTCGTAGCCGGGACCATAGACAGGGTAGGCTTTTTCCATGCGGACGACGGTGCCGTCCACGATTTCAGCGGCGGCGACGAGGCCGAGCTGGGCGAGTTCCTTTTTGCCGAGCGCGATGAGATCTTCGTCGGCGGCGTCCCAGAGAGCGTCGCCCTCGAAACAGAAATACTCGAGGCCGAGGCAGGTGGTGTCGTCGTTCGGCACGAGGTCGGGGCTCCAGTTGTTGAAGTTCTGGATGCGGCCGAGCTTCACGGAGGGATCGTGCACGTAGATCCAGTTGTCGGGGAAAAGGCCGGTCCGCTGCACCATCAGGGCGACAGTGAGGAAATCGCGATATTTCAAGCGATCGGCGGCGGCCACAACCTCATCCGCCAGGGGTGGCTGCATGGCGCGCACGCTTTCCTGCAACGGCATGGAAACGATGAATCGATCGCCCTCCCAATCTTTCTCGACTCCCTCCTGATCCCGCGT
>JBGTNO010000097.1:0-3724 GCA_041743065.1 Chthoniobacterales bacterium | reverse complement strand
TCGTCTCGGCCTCGTTCAGGCACGGCATCAGGATGGTCAGCTCGCACTCCGCAGCAGGCATCGAGTCGTTCACTCCACACGGGCCGGCAGTTTTTTGATCAGCACATCCTCCGACTCGAAGACCGTCTCCCAGCCCGCCGCTTTCGCCGCCCGGGCGCTCGCGACATGGAAAAGCACAATCAGCGCAAACAGACTGGCCGTCGCGGGAATCAGGAGACCGGGCTTCTGCGGAGGAGACATCGCGGCGATCCTTCCAAGCACGCCGCAATGTGTCACGCGCGGAAACGGGCGCCCTTTGTAGCAGCGGTCTGTGACCGTCGGTCCCATCTCCGGGCGGAAATCAGCGACGGTCACACACCGCCGCTACAATCGCACATACCGCACGACCACCGACGAGCCGAACATCCGCAGCGGCGAGCGCTCCATCGTCCGCATGAGGCCGAAAAGCGGTTTGAGCAGCGGTTGCAGGCGGTTTCCCCCGTGCTCGAAAGTCGGCCACGCGTAACCGAGCCCCGCGCGACGCAGCCCGTGTGGCAGGAAGAGCGTGTCCAGATCCCTGGCCTTGAAAACGCGGGCGATGGAGATGCGGCGGTGCAACCAGGGCAGATACGTCAGCAGCGGGATGCGCCCGTGCCGCTCCCACGAGCCGAGCCGGATGCCGTGATTCTCAAATGGGAACCAGCGATTCGGCACGGTGATCGCGAGTTCGCCGCCGGGCCGCAGCACCCGGGCGATCTCCCTTGCGGCGCCTTCGAGATCGGGCACATGCTCCAGGGTCTCGATCGTCACGACGGCATCGAAGTGCGCGTCGGGATACGTCATCGCCGAGGCCGACATCTTCGTGACGGTGTACCGCGCGTCGCCCGCGACCGCCGCGCGGAATGTCTCCAGATGCGCTTCCTGCACGTCGATCCCATGCACTTCGCGAAAGCGCTGCCCGAGGACCATCGTGAACGCGCCATCGCCGCACCCGACATCGAGCATCCGCCCGCCCGCGAGCGTCGCGAGTTCTCGCAGCTTTCCGGTGATGACCTCGATGGTGCGCCGGCATTGGTCCTTCGGGCGCGGGGCGCCGACGTAGAGTTCGTTCGAATGCTCGAGCACGGGAGAGAGTGTACGTGGGAAGGCGGGAGGGCAGAAGTCAGAAGTCCGAGGCTCACGAAGGCCGGCCAGCCCTGGCTCGGGCGTCGATTTCCCGATAGGGCGCCACGAGCCTGCTGCGCTGCGCCTCCGCGATGCAGCGCTCGATCGTCTCGGCCTCGTTCAGGCACGGCATCAGGATGGTCAGCTCGCACTCCGCAGCGTTTCCCCGTGCGGCGGGAGGCTCTTGGAGGGCGGAGGGCATCGCGGGAAAAGAGAGCGCATCTTGCGCGCGGAGCACTCTCTGTCACGCGGGAATGCGCGCCATTTCCGCCAGGGGCGCTGAAAACCGCTCGCCATTCGCAGCCGCGCGAAGACAGTCGTCCCCGAAAAGCCCCGGCGCTCCGGAATCTTTCCTCCAGTGCCATCCGATTCCAGAGCTTCACCATGAATTTGAGTCGTTCGTCTGTCCCTCAATGGCTGCCGTTCTGTTTCTCCGCAGCGATTTTCGCGGCCTTGTGGCTGACCGATCATCCCAAGCCGATGTGGGACGATCTCTTCTTTTTCGGCGCCAGCCACAACCTTGCCCAGGGAGGCGATTGCTCGAATCCGATGATTGTGCGCCAGGAGTTTCCCAGCCCCTACTTCTTTACTTACCCACCGATCTCCGTCCAAATCCTCGGGACATGGCTCCGGGTGGCCGGGACCAGCGCGTGTTCCGTCACGGGTTTCTTTGCCATGCTGTATTTTGGGATTTCGAGCCTCAGCATCTTTGCCTTCAGGCGGCTCGGAGTTGACCTTACCTTCCAGTCCCTGGTACCGCTCGCCGTTTCAGGGGCCTTCCTGGAGGTCGGGCTGCGCCCCGAGCCTCTGGCTACAGTTTTCTTCATGGCGGCAGTGGCTCTGACGCTCGGTGCCGTGCCGGCATGGTGGCGCACGTTTTTCGGGAGCCTCTTTCTGGTCCTTTCCGTGCTGACTGCTCCTCGCTGGCTCCCCTTTGGCGTGGGATTCACTGCCTTTTCATGTCTGGAGTACTGGCGGGCGGGTCGAGAAAACCACATGCCTCTTTTTCGCCATTTCCTGGCGGCCGTTCTCGGCGCGTCGTTTGCCGGGGTGATTCTCCTGCTTTCGATTGATTTTCGTGTGGCGGAGTTTTGGGAGACTTTCTACGCCCATGCTCACGAGAGAACTGCAGCGCAGAGCAAAAAAATAGCTCTCCAGCACTTCCTCCTCGCCGTTGCTGGTCCGTATCGCTGGCCACTGATGCTCTTGACTGGGTTGCTGTTAGTCGGGAGTTTCCGGCAGACCAGCCCCGTCAGTCGATTCTCTTTGTTTCTGGCCATGGCGTTTCCGTTGGCGGTCATGAGTAGTTTGCTGGGGCACGGCTCGGTCTGGTTTCTGTCATTCCTTCTCCTGCTCCTCGGATCCGCGGTGGCCGCCAGGGCCTCCACCACCTTTTCGGCGGTTCTCCGGGTCATGATCGTCGCAGTGATCTTGCTGGCTAACGCGAGTCCGATCGTCGACATCGGCGGCCGAACGATGGGCGTCATCTCCACGGACAAAAGTGCGAACTACGACTTGGCGCTCACTTACCAGCCGACGCCAGAGCGCCCGGTTCTCATCGATTCCGCGTCCGCACGTTACCTGTATGATTACCGCCTGCCTTCGGGGTGCCTCGACTTTCAGTTTGCGGCCAAGTTTCCCGGCATCGATGCCACCATGGCGCCTCTCCGCCGGGAAGATGTCTATGTGGTCGGAACCTTGGGGATGCGACGCATCGAGGAGCAAAAGCTTGCGGCGCCGCAGGTGCAGATCTTTCGTCCGGCAGGTTCATTGACCCCGCCGTTCTTTGTCCATCCGAGGTATGTGTACGTCGTGACCGGCGCGGAGTGCCTCTCGCGGATGGAGCAGCGGGAGTCGATGAAAACTCGGTGATATTCTCGTTGCCCGTTGCATTGCCGCGATCACCTCACCAAACCATCCCTTCCATGACTCCCGCCGCTCGTTTTCGCCGCCTCTTTCCCTACTTCGCGCTGACGCTCCTGTGGATGGTCAGCCGCATTGCGGTGGCCAGCCAGAGCGAGTTTTGGAGCCAATGGGACATCTTCCAGGCACGCAAACTTCTCGAGTACGGATTCTGGGAACGCGGCGGCGCGCTCACCTGGATGCATGTGATGACTGGGACAGTACCGTATCCCGAGGATCTGAATTCGTCCACGCATCCCTACCCCGGCGTTTGGCTTTACACGGCGCTCTATGCGCTGGGGGGCGCGCGACTCTGCCTGGTCTTTGCCGCCAGCTTCAAGCTCGCGAGCAGCCTCGCCGTTTTCGCCCTGCTCCGGCGCTGGTTCACGCCGCGCGCCGCCTGGCTGGGCGCGGCGCTCTACATTCTCGCGCCGGTCACCATCGTCATGGATTGGGAGAGCAATATCATCGGCCTGGCCGCCGCGCTGTTCCCCTTTGGCATGCTGCTGGCGCTGGCCGTGAGAGAGGGCCGCGCCCCGGCCTGGTCGCTGGGATTGCTGGCGCTGGTGGGAGGACTCATCGATTGGTCGTTCTTCTACCAGATGCCCGCGCTGCTTTGGTTCGCCGCCCCGGCGGACGCCCGCTGGCGTGATCTCTGGCCGGGGCTCCTGCGCTGGCC
>JBGTNO010000096.1:0-13403 GCA_041743065.1 Chthoniobacterales bacterium | reverse complement strand
TGATGAACGCCGTGAGCGTCCCGAGCCGCGCGCCCTGCGTCCTGAGCGAAGCCGCCAGCGGCACCGTTGTGAGCGAGCAGCCGGGCAGCACCGCGCCCGCCACGGCGGCGTGAAAGACCGAGGCGCGCTGCGAGCCCATCCAGCGCAACACCCACTCGGGTTTCAAAAACGCCTGCATCGCCGCGCCGAGAGTCGCGCCGACGAAAAACCACGGAGCCGCATCGCGCAGCAGGTGCAGAAAATGAAACGCGACCGCGCTCATCGCGGCGAGCGGCGTTCGCGGGCGTCTTCCGTGAGACAGAGTCCGCGGTCGAGCAGTTCGAGCACGCACGGGTCCACCATCCGGTAGAAGATGTTGTTCCCCTCGCGTCGGCTCCCCACGATGCCACGATCACTGAGCCGCTTGAGCTGATTGGAGACCGCCGCGGTCTTCATCCCCGCCGCCTCCGCGAGCGCCGTGACCGACAGCTCGCCCTTGCGCGCGATGGCGTGAAGCAAGCGCAAACGAGTGTCGTTCGCGAGGATCTTGAAGACCTCCGACAGCTCCCCCGCGAGCGCTGGAGCGATCAGCGGTCGTTTGGCGAGAGCAGGCTTGGGCGAACAGCACTTCGGGGAATCGGATCGTGTCTTGGCCATGCGGGACGATACAGCATTACACGTTCTTGTAAAATAGACGAATGGACTCAAAGAGCGGCTTCGTCACGCCGAACGGCAGCGCAGGCATCACCGCGGTGCTCCAGCTAGAACGCGCTGACGCGATCGCTCTCCGCCGACCTGAACACCTTGCGGCGACGACAGGTGAAGCTGGACTCTCGCCCTTGCGGGAACGTAGCGAATGCGGTTGGGAAGATTCTCTGCCTCAGAGCGACCGGCTGGGACTTCCGGTCGTTGCCGCATCCGCCAGCCCGGCCGCATAAGCCTCGAAGGTGCGCTTGATCTCGTCGCGCACGCGGCGAAATACGGCCCGCTTTTCCTCGTCCGTGCCTTCGGCGTGCGCCGGATCGTCGAAGCCCCAATGGTGCCGGTTCACCTGGCCGGGAAACATCGGGCAGGCCGCGTCGGCGTTGCCGCAGACGGTGATGACGGTCTCGACCTTCTCGGCGAGAAATTCGTCGAGATGCTTCGAGCGATGGCCAGAAATGTCGATGCCAATTTCCGTCATCACTTCGATGGCGAGCGGATGCACGTAGCCGGCGGGTTTCGATCCGGCGCTCGCGACGCGAAGTGCGTCTCCGCCTGCGGCGCGAAGGATGCCTTCGGCGAGATGACTGCGACAGGAATTACCCGTGCAGAGGATGAGGATGAGCGGTTTTTCCATGGTCGATGCGATTAGCATTTGCCGCCTCCACAGCATCCGACACCCGCATCACTCGCTTCGTTTTTGGGAAGGCACACGTCCTTGGCCAGGCAATCCGCGTGCTTCGATCCCAGGCGGAAAGTCAGCACGCCTCCCTCGGCGCTCGATTCCTGCACGGGGAACTGCGACAGATTGCAGTCCTCGTATTCGATTTCGACCTCCAACTCGTCTTCTCCAAAGAGGGAAGCGGCACTGGCCAGCACGGCGGCGAGTTTTCCGGGGGCGAGGCGATGCTCGACATCATCGGCGACCCACGCTTGCAAGCTGCACGTCGAAATCTTTCGCACGGTGCCGCCGCAATCGAGAAAGGTCTTATCCACGCGACCGACTTCCGTGATGTGCGCGTGGGCGGGAATCACGTCGCCGTCGGGCAGGACGAACCGGAGTTCGGAATCAGGATGGGTTTCGAGGTGGCGTTTGAATTCGGAGGTTTTCATAGAGGTGTGACTTGTGGTGATGGGTCGGACTCGCAACAGCCGCTGCCGCGCACGGCGAAGCACGCGGGCACGGCGAGCAGCGCGCCGAGCAGAGGCGCGGCTAGATAAATCCAGAGGTGCTCCAGATGCCCGCTGACCAGCGCCGGCGAGATTGAACGGGCGGGATTCATCGACGCGCGCAGATTGGTCCCGGGAACATCGCTTCGAGCGCGATGACCGAACCGATGACGATGCCAGCCGTGATGCCTTTCTCCTTCGCGCCCGTGCCCGCAAAGACGAGGCCGAAGGTGCCGAGGAATTCGGAGAAGAGTTTGTGTTTCAAACCTTGGTGGTCAGCGGGCCGACGGCGATGTCCGGGCACATTTCAGCGCACCACTCCTCGATCTTTGCGCGAATGACATCGCGGATCTGCCGCACCTGCTCCAGCTTCGCCTCTTCGCTGCCAGTCACTTTCGACGGATCGGGAAAACTCCAGTGCAGTCGCTTCGTCACGCCGGGGAAGATCGGGCACCGCTCCGCGCTCGCCTCATCGCAAACCGTGATGACATGGGAGAAAAGCTGGCTGGACCGGAAAACGTCGAACACCGAGCGCGTCTTCTTTTCCGAAATGTCGATGCCTTCCTCCGCCATCACCGCGACGGCGAGCGGATTGAGCGTGCCCGGTTCGAGGCCGGCGCTTTCCGCGGCACAGGCCTCGCCGCAGAGGTGGTTCATCCAGGCTTCGGCCATCTGGCTGCGGGCGCTGTTATGGATGCAGACGAAGAGGATCTTTCGTTTCATGGGCAGATTGATTTTAATGGTTAAGAGCGAGGGCAAAGTCCCGCGGCATCAGGCCAAGACGCCGGACTTCCTGCTCGACCGCGAGCTGGCCGAGCTGCTCGACGGGGAGGTTGATGAACAGCAGCAGACGCGCGCGAATGCTGGCGGCGATGCGGAAAAAGAAGTCCTTTTTTTCCGCTTCCGTCCCGCGATAGGCCGCCGGATCGCGGAAGGTCCAGTGCGCGGTGACGGGCTGGCCCGGAAGCGTAATGCACGTTTCGCGAGCCCGGTCGCAGACGGTGATCACGAAGTCGAATCCGGTGAGCTGGTCTTCCTTCCACGACTTGCTGCGCGCGGCGGAGGCGTCGATGCCGAAGGCGTCGCGGAGGACTCGTATCGCCATGGGATGCACGGCGCCGACGGGCGCTGAACCGGCGCTGTGGGCCTCGAACCGGTCCCCGGCAAGCGAGCGCAGGAGATATTCCGCCATGATGCTGCGCGCCGAGTTGCGCGAGCAGATGAAGAGGGTCTTGTAGGGCGGGCGCAGCCGGCTCTGGCGCTGGGTGGGCGGCTGGTTGCAGGCGGGCAGCGGCCCGTCGGAAATCGGCAGCAGCGCCTGCAGACGCTGGATGTCCTGCTTGAAGACGGCGTGAGTCTGCACGCAGTCCTGGAGGCATTTCAGATTATGCACCAGCTCCGGCGGAGCATTCTCCGGCAGCCGATACACCACCCAGTTTCCCTCGCGGCTGGAGGTGACCAGGCCACGGCTGCGCAGATAGGCGAGATGCTTGGAGACCTTTACCTGCGGTTCCTTCAGCACATCCTGGAAATGCCCCACGCAGAGCGGGCCGACCGCGAGCAGGTTGAGCATCCGCAGCCGTGTCTCGTCGCAGAGGCATTCGTAGATTCGGATCAGATCCATTTGGCCTCATCGAATACGCGTAAGAGAATACGAAAGCAAGCGTTCTGTGATGCTATTTCGAGGATCTGCCCAGGCTGGGCCAAGACGCGCATCTTGTGCATAAGCGCAAGCCGCCAATGTCACAGGATCGTCACACGGAGACGATTGACCTGCTTGCCGCGCCGCGCGTAGCCTGCGTTCGTATTCCTGAACAGGTATGCGTTCTCCGCGCTTCGATGTTTGGGATGCGATCACACACATCAAGCACCAATGCCCATGAAACAGCACACCATGAAACTGATCCAAAAATCATGCCTGGCGGCTGCGGCGATCTTCCTCGCCGCGCCCATGCAGGCGCAAACCGTCCAAGTGGACCCCGACATCAAGGCGTATGAGAAGACCAGCGGCGTCTCGGGCAACCTGAACTCCATCGGCTCCGATACGCTGAACAACCTCATGACCCTGGGCGGAGGGGTTCAAGGCGGTCTATCCGAATGTGAACATCCAGATCGAGGGCAAGGGCTCCTCGACCGCACCGCCCGCGCTCATCGAGGGCACCGCGCAGCTCGGGCCGATGAGCCGCGAGATGAAGGCGAGCGAGATCGACGCCTTCGAGAAAAAATACGGCTATAAGCCGACGGCGATCAAGGTGGCGATCGATGCGCTGGCCGTCTTCGCGCATAAGGACAACCCGATCAAGGGGCTAACCTTGCAGCAGGTGGACTCGATTTTTTCGAGCACCAACAAGCACGACGGCGAGACGATCTCGATATGCTGCCCGCTTTGCAGGGAGGCGTTCGAGCGCGACAAAGGGCATTTCTCCGCAAGGCGCCGCGCAAGAAGATTGCTGCGCGGCGAGGGTTAGCGGGCGCGGCGGTGTTCAATGGGGACGAACCGCCGCCACGGCGAGCGACACTTTCGAGTTATGAACACACCATACGGCCCCACACCCGGCACTCCGACCGTCCTTTGCGCGGTCTGCACGAAGCAGATTCGCGAGGGCGAGGAACACAGGAATCTCACGCACGTCGGAGACGTTTTCCCGGTCTGCTGCGGATCGTGCGAGCAGAAGTTCCGCGGGCAACCGGATCTCTACACCGTCCGCTGATTTGCCATGGGGTGTAACCATATTCCTCGTGGTGCGTTGGCAGTGGTAGAATGAAATCTCTGATGCCCAATCCCGAACCCGAGCTGCCCAACGCGCTGGCGACGACGTTGCTCGCCAATCTCGCCGCGTTTCAAGGCTTCGCCCGCCGCCGCGTGGGCGACGACGAACTGGCCGCCGATGCCGTGCAGGAAGCTCTGCTTCGCGCGCTGAAAGCCGAGCCTTCGCTCTCTCACGACGAGAATCTGCTGGCGTGGTTCTATCGCATCCTGCGCAACGTGCTGACCGACCTGCATCGCCGCCGTGCCGCGCAGTCGCGGGCGCTGGAGCGCTTCACGTCCGAGGTGGCCATCGACCGGGAAGAGGAGACCGCTCTCGAGCAAACCGCTTGTGTTTGCTTCCGGGGACTGCTGCCGGCGATGCGACCCGAGTATGCGGAAGTGCTGCGGCTTTCCGATCTCGAAGGGCAGCCTTCCGAAGCTGTCGCGAAGGAAATCGGCGTTTCGCGCAACAACCTCAAAGTCCGCCTGCACCGGGCGCGTCGGCAGTTGCGCGAACGGCTCGAACAAACCTGCCAGCTCTGTGCCGCGCGCGGCTGTCTGGATTGCAATTGCGACCCTGCTTCCTGAACGGCCATGAACGCACCCGATTCACCTGGCGAGGGACGCGCCTGCTGCGGAAGCCCCGCTGCGACCCGTGGAAAATTCCTCGTGCTCCTCGTCGCGGGATTGCTGGTGCTCGGCGCCGGCGCGCTGCTGATCATTATTTACTCCGGCATCTACAATGTCGCGGCTACCGCTCCGCACTGGACGCCCATCCACTATGCCTTGCGGACGACGATGGAACGCTCCGTCCGCCATCATGCCGCGGCCACGGAGATCCCGGCTGGCGTCTCTCTCCATGAGCGCGAGTATGCCACCCGATACTACGGGCACTACAATGCCGCCTGCGTGACCTGCCACAGCGCTCCCGGCGTCCCCGCCGATCCGTGGATGATCAACTACCCGCCCTCGCCGGATCTGACCGACCCGGCCGTGGTGGAGCGCTGGAGTGACGCCGAACTGTTCTGGATCATCAAGCACGGCATCAAGGACACGGCGATGATCGCCCTGGGGCCGACCCATCAGGAGGAGGACATCTGGGGCGTGGCCGCGCTCGTCCGCCAGCTTCCCCGGATGACGGCGGAGGACTATCGGAAGATGGGCGAGCGGTTCGAGGCGATGCAGCAGGAAAAAAACTCCGCAGAGGAACAGCCGCAGAGCGACCCGGGACAATAGCCCCGACAGAGATACGAATTCCTCGATAGCCCGCACGCGGCAACTTGCGTCGGGCTCGTTATAGGCTTATCCCGACTGTTCGACCGGAAAACGGGCTGAACAATGAACACCGCGAAAGAACATTACGACCGGCAGCTTGGAGCCATCTACAGTTGGATGACAGGCAGTCCGGAAGCTGCTTTGCAACGCAACCGTGATCTCTTCCGCCAGCTTGATATTGAGAATGTGCCGCGCGGCTTGGCGGTTGATTTGGGAGCCGGTTCAGGAATTCAATCCATTCCTTTGGCGGAGTTGGGATTTTCGGTCGTGGCTGTGGATTTTCACTCCGGTTTATTGGCTGAGTTGCGCGAGAACGCGGGCAACCTCACCATACAAACAGTAGAAGATGATATTCTCAACTTTGCCAAGCACATGGACGGGCGGGCACAAATTGTTGTGTGCATGGGCGATACGCTGACGCACTTGAGCTCCCTGGATGCCGTCCAAACTTTGTTTTCGGAAGTCTCAAATGCCTTGGCACAAGGTGGGGTTCTAGTCTTAACTTTTCGGGATTACGTTTCAATGGAACTTCAGGGGCTACAACGGTTCGTTCCTGTGCGGAGCGATGACTCCAAAATCCTAACCTGCTTTCTCGAATATCATGAAGATACGGTAGAGGTTTATGATGTGCTGTATCTCAAAGAGGCGGAACAATGGACGCTACGGGTGAGTTCCTATCCCAAGCTTCGGCTCGGCAAAAACTGGATAAAGGATGAATTGGGCAGGAATGACTTTACAGTTCTGGGCCACGAGCTTTCAGGCGGCATGGTGGGTATCGTAGCGAAGAAGAGCTAAAACTTTTCCGCAGTGCCGCAAACGCCCCAACGTGCGGGCTAACAAGGCGCTCTTCAGACTCAGTCTTCTCCAGCACGGTGTAACCGATTTGCCCGAGGTGCGTTTCCACTGCTATGAGCGCAATCTCTCCCGGCATCGATCGACTCCGAATGACATGGGTGCTCGCCTGGGGCGCGGCCATGCTGACAGCGCCTCTGGCTGCGGCCGACCAACACCCGCCCGCCATCGAGGAGCGACTGGCCGCGCTGGAGCGGCGCAATCTCGAACTGGAGCGCGAGATGCAGGAACTCCGCCGACTCCAGCCGGGGGCGCGTTCCGACTCCCCCGCCGCGATGAAGCCGCCCGTCCCGATCCCGTCATCCGCCGAGGACTCCGAACTCGCCCTCATCGATTCCAGAGTCCACGCGGCGCTGGCGGACCAGTGGCAGGCCGGACTGCACCCGGACGGGGGAGGATTTTTCCTGCGCTCCCCCGATGAAAAAATCCAGCTCAAGCTGCTCGGCTACGTCCAGGCCCAGGGCACGCTGACGGATGGTGCCAGCGACGCGTCCTTCGGACACGGGGACTTCCGCGTCCGCCGCGCCCGGATCGATCTGCTGGCCAACTTCTCCGACGAATACGATCTGTTTCTCGAGTTCGACGGAGCGGCCACCGGCGGGACGGCGCTGCGGATCGCGCGGATCAACGCCAAACTCTCCGACGACGCGCTCCAGTTCAGCGCGGGCAAATTCATCACGCCCTTCTCGACCGCCAACAATGTCTCTTCGCGCAATCTCGATACGATCGAGCGATATATCGCGCTCAACAGCATGTTCAGCCTGCCGGCGCTCGATACGCAGATCGGCGCCATGTTGTGGGGCACGGTGCCCGCCGGCCGCAGCCGCAACGCCGGCGAAGCGGGGGAAACGTTCCAGCCGTCCTTCACCTATCACTTCGGGGTCTGGAACGGCAACAACTCGGGCGGCGCCGAAACGATGGATGGTGTCGGTGGAAATGCCCGTGATGCCAACGGCGCCAAAGAAGTGCAGCTCAAGCTCCGCTACCAGCCTGCGCCGGCGCTCGAGTTCGGGCTCGGCTTCGACTACAACGATGCGGCCACCAAGGAACTGAGGCTGGCCAGCCTTTCCGGCGTTCCCTACATCGTGGTGGACGTGCCCGGCCTCCGCTACGGTGCCAGTGCGGATTTCCTCTGGACGCCAGGTCGTTTCTCGTTGCGGGGCGAGGCGCTCCATTTCGAGTTCGACGACGCCGGCACGCGCCTCTCGGGCGGATTTCTCCAGGCAGCCGCTTTTATCACGGGCGACCATAGCGGCGGCGTGCAGCCGCTGGTGCGGGTGGAACATGCCGCCCTCGAAGGAGGCGCGCTGTCGGGCATCGAGGGAAACGCGATCACCGCCTTCACGGCCGGCGTCAACTGGTTCTTGAATGGCAATCTTCGTTTCCAGGTTAATTACATCGGGGAATTTTACGATGGCCCCGGCAACGCCGGTATCGGCGGCGAATCCTTTCGCAACACGGTGCTGGGCCAGCTCCAGTTCAAGTTCTAGCCGCGCGGCGCGCGGGACATCCGATCCATTCTTAAGATAAAACTCACTGCCAAGACCAGTCGCCCATTCATCCCAGCCACCCTTATGAATTCCTCGAACAATCAAGAACCCAAGCGCACTTGCTGCGGCGGCCATCCTTCGGAAAAGGAAGAAAGCGCCTCGTATCCGCTCGATGTCTGCATCGTCTCCGGTCATCCGCTCGGCTCGATGGGCGAACCCTACGCATTCACCCACGAGGGGCGCGAAGTGCGGCTCTGCTGCAAGGGCTGCCTGGGCGCATTCCAGAAAGATCCGGCAAAATATATCGCCGGGATCGAGGCCGGAGTTCCGGCGGAGCCTTCGCCTTCTCATTCCCCCGGCCAAACCGCCGAGGCCGCGGCGGAGCGCAAGCCGGCCCGGAAATACTTCTGCCCGATGTGTCCAGGCGTGGAGAGCGACAAACCGGGCGATTGTCCGAAGTGCGGCATGGCGCTCGAGCGCAACCCGATGTGGACCCCGGCGGAATCGAAGACCCTCTACACCTGCCCGATGCACCCGGAGATCGAGCAGGATCATCCTGGCGATTGCCCGAAGTGCGGGATGCCGCTGGAGCCGAAGTCGGTGACCGCGGAAGGCGGCGCGGAGGACGAGGAAATCCGGGCACTCTCGCGCAAATTCTGGATCGCGGCGGCGCTCACGCTGCCGGTGCTTTTCATCGCGATGGCGCACATGATTCCCGGCCTCGAGGTCGAGGCGCTCGTCCCGAAGAGCGTGTCGAAGTGGATCGAATTCGCACTCACGACACCGGTCGTGCTCTGGGCGGGCGGCATGTTTTTCACCAAAGCCTGGCGCTCGGTGCGGACGATGAACCTCAACATGTTCACGCTCATCGCCACTGGCGTCGGTGCGGCCTACATCTACAGCGCGGTCGCGGTGCTCGCGCCGGGCATCTTCCCTCCATCGTTCCGGCAGAATGGGGAAGTCGGTCTCTACTTTGAAGCCGCTGCGGTCATCACCGTGCTCGTGCTGCTCGGCCAGATGCTGGAAGCGAAGGCGCGCAGCCAGACCGGGCAGGCGATCAAGGCGCTCCTCGGTCTCGCAGCGAAGACGGCCCATCGTCTGCGCAACGGCGAGGAGGAGGACGTGCCGGTCGATGAAATCGAAAAGGGCGATCTGCTCCGCGTCCGCCCCGGCGAGAAAGTGCCCATCGACGGCACGATCACCGAGGGCCGCAGCAACATCGACGAGTCGATGATCACCGGCGAACCGATGCCGGTCGAAAAATCGGACGGCGACAAGGTGATCGGCGCGACTGTCAACCAGACCGGCGCGTTCGTCATGCGCGCCGAGAAAGTCGGCTCCGAGACGCTGCTCTCACAGATCGTCCACATGGTCGCCGAGGCCCAGCGCAGCCGCGCGCCGATCCAGAAACTCGCCGACAGCGTCGCCGGATACTTCGTGCCGGCGGTGATCGCGATTGCCGTCATCGCATTCATCGTCTGGGCGATGTTCGGCCCCGCGCCCGCGATGGCCTATGCATTGGTCGTCGCGGTGTCGGTGCTCATCATTGCCTGCCCGTGCGCGCTCGGGTTGGCCACGCCGATGTCGATCATGGTCGGCGTCGGACGCGCCGCGCAGAACGGCATCCTCGTCAAGAACGCGGAAGCCATCGAAACCACCGAGCGCATTACCCATCTCATCACCGACAAGACCGGCACGCTCACCGCCGGAAAGCCGAAGGTCACCGGCATCCATCCCGTTTCCGGCGGCGACGAGAAACACCTGTTGCGGATCGCCGCCGCTATCGAACGGCACAGCGAACATCCGCTCGCCCGCGCGATCGTCGAGCACGCCAAAGAGCAGGGCGAGAAACCGCCCGAGGCGAGCGACTTCGAGTCCACAACCGGCGGCGGCGTCACCGGCAAGGTCGAAGGGAAAACCGTGCGTGTCGGCAAAGAGAAATTCCTCGCCGACTCCGGCGTCGCCATTCCCGGATACCTCGCGGAACGCGCCCGGCAGTTGCAGGAAAAAGCGAACACCGTCGTCTGGGTCGGAATCGACGACCAAGCTGCGGGCATTCTCGCCATCGCCGATCCGATCAAGGAAACCACCGCCGAAGCGATCAAGACGCTTCACGACATGGGACTCAAGGTCATCGTCTGCACCGGCGACAACCGCAAGACCGCCGAGGCCGTCGCAGGCGAACTCGGCATCGACGAAATCTTCGCGGAGGTCGCCCCGCAGGATAAACACGAGATCGTGAAAAAGCTCCAGGCGGAAGGCGCGGTCGTCGCGATGGCCGGCGACGGCATCAACGACGCCCCGGCGCTCGCCGCCGCCGACGTCGGCATCGCGATGGGAACCGGCACCGACGTGGCCATCGAGAGCGCAGGCATCACGCTCGTAAAGGGCGACCTCATGGGCATCGCCAAAGCCATCCACCTCAGCCGCGCCGTCATGCGCAACATCCGGCAGAACCTCTTCTTCGCCTTCATCTACAACGCCCTCGGCATCCCGATCGCCGCTGGCGTGCTTTATCCAATCTTCGGCATCCTCCTCAGCCCGATGATCGCCGGCGCCGCAATGAGCTTCAGCTCCGTGTCCGTGATCCTCAACGCGCTTCGGCTGCGGCGGCTGGCAGTCTGAACTGGAAGAGCATCTTCGAGGTGATGGATGCAACCTTGACCTTCCCGTCGTCTCGGAGAATGCTTTGAACTCGTGAAAGTTCTTCGTCAAATCATCGCGCTTCTTGCGCTGCTCGCCTGGCTGTCGGCGGGGGCGCATGTGGCGCTGGATCATGGCGGGAAAGCTTCGGCTACGCAGGTTGGGGGGCATGGACATCATCATCATGAGGAGGCACCTTCACCCGACGAGGAAGGGCACCATCACGAACTGGGTATCGCAACCACCGCGCTCGCGAAGACGGCGCAAGAGCAGCTCCAGGCGCCTCGATGGTTGCCGCTTCGCGATCAGTTGTTCGATGAATTGGCAATCCTGCTACGCGGGACAGATTTGCCTCGGCAGCAGTCGGTTCTCGGAGATTCGCCACCCGATTTGAGAATGTCGGGCTGGCTGTTTGTGGCTCATACCGCGCGTCCAGTGCGCGGACCTTCCTTCGCAGCGTAACGTCCGGCCCACTCGGGTCCGGGACGTTTTTCCGTGCCTTTGCGGCGCACCATCGCGCCATGACGGCTTCCTGACGCCTATGTGTCGGGCGTCTTCGCAAGAACCCTCACGCTGCCACTTTTCCATGCTCCGAACATTCATCTACCTTCTTTCAATCACTACCGCGGCCACAGCCGGGGCGGTGAGCCTCACGCTCGAGGGCGTGGCGGATCAGGCGCTCGCGCACAATCTGCACCTGGCTGCCGCGCGACTTCGCATCGAAGAAGCACGCGGTCGGGTGCTTGGTTCCGGGCGACTGAGAAATCCTGAGCTCGAAGTGGACTACGTGCAGAATGTGCACATCCCGGAACGCGCGGGCGCGGTGGCCTTCGTGCAGCGGTTTCCGATTACGGCGCGACTGAGGCTCGAAAAAGCTGTCTCCCGAGTTCAGTTGGCCGCGGCGGAAGCGGAAGTGCGCGACGCGGAACGGAAGCTGGTCGCCGAGGCGCGCGGTGTGGCGGTCAAGCTTCTGGCCCTCGATGCGCAACGTGAAGTCCGCCGGCAACAGCTCGCCAACAGCCGGGACCAGACGGAGTTCATCGCGAAACGGGTCGAACGGGGAGAGGCTTCCTCCCTCGATGTGGCCCAGCTCGAACTCGATGCGAATCACCTCCAGGTAGAACTGCTCCAACTCGATACCGCTCGCGCGACTCTGACCGGAGAGTTGCGCCCGCTCTTGGGCGTTCCGGTAGCCGAGCCGCTAGGGATCACTGGCACGCTGGCCAGCCCTCGCGCAGTGCCGAAGGCCGATAGCGATGTCGAGCATCGTCCGGACCTGGAGGCGGCACGGCTTGGGGCGGATGCAGCGGCGCAGGCGGTGTCGCTCGCGAAATCCCGCCGATGGGAAGATATCGGAATCGGCATCATTGGAATCGGTGAACGCTCCGAAGATGCCCCCGACGGCTTGTCGAACGACTACTTCGTCGGTCTCAAAGTGAATTTGCCGCTGCCGCTCTGGAACCGCAATGAAGGCCAGATCGCCGAGGCGGAGGCAGCAGCGGCTCGCACGCAGAAAGAAGCGGATGCGCTTGCCTTGACCATTCGTAGCGAAGTCGCAGCGCTGCACGCCGAGATGACGGCGCTGGCACGGCTCGTCTCGGAAATGGACTCGACGCTCCTGCCGAAGGCCACGCAGGTCGAGGAGCAGCTCCGCGCCGCCTATGACGCCGGCCAGCTTTCATTCAGCGAAGCGTTGCGGGCGCGAGCGCGACGGCTCGAGTTGGCGCAGCGGCGCGTCGATGCGCTGCGAGACTACCACTTGGCGCGCATCCGCTACGAAGCGGCGGTGGGCCGGCGCACTTCGCGCCGAGATGCCGGAGGCAAATGAACCATCCAGTTTTGCTACATACCATGAGACTCAACATCTTCGCTTTCATTCTCGGCCTCGCCGTTACCGCTGCTGCCGCCTATGCCGCGGAATCCAATCGTGCCGCCGATCTCGTCATCCTCGACGAGACGGCGGTGAAAAATCTCAGTTTGAAGACCGTCGAGGCCGTGGAGACGGATTTCGAGGAAACCATCTTCGCGCTCGGACGCATCCGCGTGGCGCCGGGTCACCGCGGCGTGGTAAGCAGCCGCGTGCCGGGACGGGCGATCTCGGTATCGGCGCACATCGACACCTACATCGAGAAAGGGGCGGAGGCTCTCGTTCTCGAAAGCCGCCAGCCGGGCGATCCGCCGCCGACTGTCAAACTCACTGCGCCGATCTCCGGTCACGTTTCCGCAGTGAATACCACCGTGGGCCAGCCGGTGAGCGCCGATGATTCGCTCATCGAGATCCTCGATCTGAGCAGCGTTCACGCCGTGGCCGCGCTGCCGGAGCATCTTGCCGACAAAGTGCAGATCGGGCAAAAGGGACGCATCCTCGCGGCGGGCTATCCCGAAAAGGAGTTCATCGCCGCGGTCGAGCATCTCGGCACGGAGGCAGACGCGGAGACCGGCACGATCGAGGTCGCGTTTCACGTCGAGAATCCCGAGAGCATTCTGCGCCCCGGGATGCGCGCGGAGTTTTCCATCATCACCGGCAAACGCGAAAACGTGAT
>JBGTNO010000095.1:0-3714 GCA_041743065.1 Chthoniobacterales bacterium | reverse complement strand
GCCGTCCGCGAGGCGGATTACATTGTCGGCATGACCCAGGCGCATTTGGACGCCATCCTCATGCTGCACCCCGGAGCGGCGGAGAAGCTCTTTCTGTGCCGACAGTTTCTCGATGACGACGGGATGACGGACGTCTCCGATCCCATCGGGATGAGCATTGACGCCTATTTCACCTGCCGCGACAGCATTCATCAGAGCCTTCCATCCCTCCTGAACTTTATCGATCAAGACCTCGCCGCCCTGGAATCCCCCGCCTCATCCCCCGCCCCCGCCTCCACCTCCGCTCGCCAGACCACGCGCGTCGCCCTCGGCGCTGATCACGGCGGCACGGAACTCAAGGCCATGCTGAAGAAGTATTTTTCCGAGAAAGGATTCGCCGTTTCCGACTTCGGCACGCAGGCCAGTCAGTCGGTCGATTACCCCGACTTCGCCGCGGCGGTCTGCAAGGACATCGTGGCCGACCAGAGCGATTTCGGCATTCTGATCTGCAAGACAGGCGTCGGCATGAGCATCGCGGCCAACCGTTTCCCCCAAATCCGCGCCGCCTTGGTCCAGGATGTGGCCACCGCGCGCGTGACCCGCGAGCATAACGACTCCAACGTCCTCTGCCTGGCCGGCAGCCTGGCCGAGAGCGAGGCCCGGCGCATCGCGGACACTTTTCTCAAAACGCCATTCCTGGGGGGCCGCCACCAGACGCGCGTCGAGAAGGCGCGCAAGCTGGCCCAGCCCAGCCACTCCTCGCAAAATCTGGCGCGGACCGATCCCGAAGTCGCCGCCGCCATCCAGGCTGAAGCGCGGCGCCAGGCCGAGAACATCGAGCTAATCGCGTCGGAAAACTTCACCAGCCGCGCCGTGATGGAGGCCCAAGGTTCCTGCCTCACCAACAAATACGCCGAGGGCTACCCCGGTCGGCGCTGGTATGGCGGCTGTGAAAACGCCGACACCGTCGAGCAGCTCGCCATCGACCGCGCCCAGGAACTTTTCGGCGCCGAATACGCCAACGTGCAGCCCCACAGCGGCAGCCAGGCCAACATGGCCGTCTATTTCAGCGTCCTGCAAACCGGCGACAAGATCCTCACCATGGATCTCTCCCACGGCGGCCACCTCACCCACGGCAACCGCGCCAACTTCTCCGGCCGTTTCTTCGAAGTCACCCACTACGGCGTCAGCCCCGCGGACGAGGCCATCGACTACGACGGCCTCGCCGAGCAGGCGCACAAAGTGCGGCCGCGCATGATCACCGCCGGCGCCTCCGCCTACCCGCGCATCATCGATTTCCAGCGGATGAAAGAGATCGCCGATGCCGTCGGCGCGTATCTTTTCGTGGACATGGCCCACATCGCCGGCCTCGTCGCCGCCGGCGTCCATCCCAGCCCCATCGGCCTCGCCGACTTCGTCACCACCACCACCCACAAGAGCCTGCGCGGGCCTCGCGGCGGCATCATTTTAGCCAAGGCCGAGTTCGGCAAAAAGATCGATTCCAATGTCTTCCCCGGCATCCAGGGCGGACCGCTCATGCACGTCATCGCCGGCAAGGCCGTCTGCTTCCACGAAGCGCTCCAGCCCGGCTTCCAAGAATACCAGCGGCAGATCGCCCTCAACGCCAAGGCCCTCGCCGCCCGCCTCCTGCAGCTCGGCTACCGGCTCGTCGGCGGCGGCACCGAGAATCATCTTATGCTCGTGGACCTGCGTCCGCGCGGCCTCAACGGCAAGATCGCCAGCGACACCCTCGACCACGCCGGCATCACCGTGAACAAAAACGGCATCCCCTTCGACACCGAGAAAATCACCCTCGGGGGCGGCATCCGCATCGGCACTCCGGCCGTGACCACGCGCGGCATGAAGGAAGAGGAAATGATGGAGATCGCCGACCTGATCCACGAAGCCCTGCAGTCGGTGGAAGACCCCGCGACGTTGAAAAAGATCCGCGCCAAAGTCCGCACCCTCACCCAGCGTTACCCGCTGCCGTAAGGTCTTTCTCCAAAGCCGCCGCTGGTCCCGCGCTGTGGCGGAGGCGCTCGGGGTCACCGGGCTCGCACCTCGCCAGGGGCTCGAGACCGCTGGGGAAGCTTGTGGGGCGGCGGTGGCTCACGCTTCCGGCTCGCCGAAGGTGGCGAGGAGGGCTTCGTAGAGCCGGGGGAACCGGTAGGTGTAGCCAGCCTCGCCGGTGCGGTGCGGCTGGACGCGTTTGCTCTCGATCAGCTCGGCGGAGAAGCCGCCCAGGGCGGAGCGGATGAGCCAGGCGGGGACGCGAAACAAGGCGGGACGCCGCAGGGCCTGGGCGAGGGTGTCGGTAAACTGGCTGTTGCGCACGCTCTCGGGCGCGACCCCATTGAGCGGGCCTTCGATCCCAGGGTGATCGAGGGCGTGCAGATAGAGGAGCGCGATGTCGTCGAGGTGGATCCAGGACATCCACTGCAATCCATCGCCCAGCTCGCCGCCGCCGCCGAGGCCAAAGATGGGGCCTATCATTTCGAGGGCGCCGCCACCGGGGCCAAGCACGATGCCGGTCCGGATGAGGATGACTCGGGTGTCGGGGGATTTCGCGGCGAGGGCTTCGGCTTCCCACTCGACGGCCACTTCGGCGAGGAAACCGGCGCCGGGTTCGCTGCGTTCATCCACGGGCCCTTCGCCGGTGTCGCCGTAGTAGCCGATGGCGGAGCTGCTCACGAGGACGGCGGGCGGGCGGGAAGCGCGCCGGATGGCTTGGGCTACGGCGCGGGTGCCGCTGATCCGGCTCTGGCGGATGCGCTCTTTTTTCCGGGCGGTCCAGATCCCGAAGACGTTTTCGCCGGCGAGATGGATGACGGCATCGAGCCCGGAGACATCGAGGGCGGCGGCGGAGAAAATCCGGGTCTCGACGCAGCCGGGGATGTTTTTTCCGCTCTCCCGGGAGAAGCCGATGACTTCATCGCCGCGCTCGACCGCGAGCCCGATGATTCGTTTGCCGATAAAGCCGGACGCCCCGGTGAGACCAATCCTTTTCATAGTAAAGACAACGCCAACATATGACTAACGGAACTCGCGGTAGAGCCAGCGGTAAGGAAAACGGTCTCCGGGACAGTCGGTGGGCCAGCGCGGGGGATTGATATCCTTGTGGGCTTTGACGATGGCGAACTGTTTCGCATCTATCTTTCCGCAACGCAGCCGGAGGTAGCGGACCAGTTCTTCGAGGGCTTCGAGCTGGGCCCGGGTCGGCGAGGTGCGATTAAAATCGCCGACGAGGCAGATGCCGAGGGAGATGTCGTTGAGGAAATCGCTGTGGACATGTCCGCCGTTGATCTGGCGAGTCCAGCGGCCGCCGACTTCGATCTCGCCATCGCCGGAGGAGGTGCCGTTGCCGATGACGAACTGGTAGGCCATGCCGTTCTGCATCTTGCGGGTGTGGCGGTGGTAGTAGTCGAAGATCTTGGCGTTGCCCTGCTTGGTGCCGCTGTTGTGGACGACGATGTATTTCCAGCGGCGTTTTTTGACGGGTGCCTCGTCGATCTGCCGGCGGACGGAGCCGGTGATGTAGCGGTAGCGTGAGCCGAAGAAACGGGAAGGCGCCTTGCGGAAACCGCGATCTTCCTCGGCGGCGGATTTTTTCACGACGACGGCGGGCGGCTTCTCGAGGACACCTTTGGCTCCCTTGCGCCAATTTACCTTGGGACCGGTGAAGGGCTCCAGCTCCGGCTCCGGAGTGGGGGCGGGAGTGGGGCTCGGCTCGGGGCG
>JBGTNO010000094.1:0-7542 GCA_041743065.1 Chthoniobacterales bacterium | reverse complement strand
CAAACCCTACACCATTTTCGCGGAATCCCTGGACCGCAGTGGCTATGCGCGAGGCACGCTCTCGCCGGAAGCGGGCTTGCAGGCGGAAGTGCCCGCGCTGCGCAAACGGCCGGTGCGGACTTTGGAGGACATCGGCATGGGACTGATGGATGACAAGTATCTGGGCCGGAAGGAGGAGATGAAGAAGATGATGATGGCCAAGATGGAGAAGATGGAAAAGAAATGGGAACCGCAGACGCACGCGCTGGGCATGAATGCGCCCGGCCCCCAAGGCCCGAAGCCCTTCAAGCCGAAGAAGGAAAAGGTGAACGTGGCGATGGTCGCGATGATGCCGAAGTATCGCTATTTTGAGCCGGGCGTCGGCCTCGGCGACGATGGCTGGAAAGTGCTCAACTATGCCGATCTCGCCTCCGCGGAACCGCAGCCCTATCCCGCGCGGGTGGATCGCGAGATGACGATCAACATCACCGCCAACATGCATCGCTTCATGTTTTCTCTCGACGGGAAGAAATACACCGAGCAGCCGGGGCCGTATCTATTCAAGTTCCGCGAGCGGCTGCGGCTCTGGATGGTCAATCACACCATGATGGAGCACCCCATGCATCTTCACGGCATGTGGATGCAGTTGGAAAACAACAACCCGCATGAGCAGCTCCCCTTCAAGCACACCTACCTGATCAAGCCCGGCGAGAAAGTTTCCATGCTCATCACTCCGATCGAGAAAGGCGACTGGGCCTATCACTGCCATCTGCTCTACCACATGGAAGCCGGCATGTTTCAGGTCGTTCGCGTCGCTTAATCGAGAGACCCCTCACATCTATGAATAATCGTCTCATTCTTTTGCTCACCAGCCTCGTCTTAAGCGCCGCTTCCGCGATCGCCGCGGACTATTATATTCATCCCGACGACCGCGACCTCACCGCGCCGCTCCCGGATGGGGTCTATCATTCTCCCTCGCTGCCGCCGCCTGAGGGTGAGCCCATCCGCAAGTATGCGGAGGACGGGCCAGGCACGGGACCGAAAAACTTCGGCGTGCAGGTCATTCACGACAACATGCTGAAATACTACTTCCGCGGCGACCGCCTCGAATACCGCTGGAACAACGATGGGGACGAGATCGCTCTGTGGGATGTGCAGGGTTACATCGGTGGCGATTACAATAAGCTATGGCTCGAATCCGAAGGCGAGTGGAAACGGGGTGAGGGTGTCGAGAGCGCGGATTTGGAAGTTCTCTATGCCCGTGCCATCAGCACCTTCTGGGATATTCGTTTCGGTCTGCGCCAGGATTTCGAACCGAAGCCGGAGCGCACTTTCGGCGTGCTCAGCCTCCAGGGGCTGGCCCCTTACTTCTTCGAGACGGAGGCTAATCTCTATGTCGATGACGAAGGCCGCGCCACCTTCAATTTCGAGTTGGAGTTCGATATCCGGCTCACGCAACGCCTCGTCCTCCAGCCCCGGGTGGAGACCGATTTCAACTTTCAGGATGCCCCTGAATACGACCTTGGCTCGGGCTTTTCGAAGATCGAGATGGGCCTCCGGTTGCGCTATGAAATCAGCCGCAAGTTTGCGCCCTACGTCGGCGTGAGCTGGGAAAGCGCGGTGGGAGAGACGGCCGACATCATTCGGTCGAGCGGCGGCAATGTCGGCTCCACGTCGTTCGTCGCTGGCGTCCGCTTCTGGTTCTAACTTGCGCTGAAAGAATCCGCCTCTCCCCGGGTCGTCGTCATCACAGGTGCATCCGCCGGCGTCGGCCGCGCCACGGCGCATGAGTTTGCCCATGAAGGTGCGAAGATCGGGCTGATCGCACTGCACGTCGCGGGCGAACTGATCGTGGTGGTCTCGGTCATTTGCATGGGCGAGCCGCTGCGTCTCGGCCGTTATCTGAACGTCCTCATCGGCCTCGCGCTCGCCGCTCTTCCGTGGTTCTTCGCCGCCCCGCTGCTCGCCGCCGTCAATGCCACCGTCTGCGGCCTCCTCGTGGCCGGACTTGCCTTCCCGCGAGGACCGAAGCGCGAGACCTACGGCGACTGGGACAGGTTCGTCCGATGAGCGGCGCTTCCAAATCAGCGCGCTCGGCGGACGGCGCGGCGGTCCCCGACGGACACCGGGAGCAATCCGAGCGCCGCTCATCGCCTTCGGCGAAAGTGGCATAAGGCCATCCTCCGGCGCTGGCGACTTCGACCTCTTCTCCGAGGAGATCGAGCCGTCGAGCCGCGAATGGCCCGGCAATTTTCCGCAAGGTTACACGCACTTCGCTGCGGCGAAGCCTGAGCGAGCGCCTATCAGTTCAAAACCTGCAAAGAATTGAGCGGAAAGCGTCAAAGACCAGCACCGCCGGGAGGAGCGAAGTCCTATTGCGGAAGGCACCGATGCCTTATCCGCCGCCACCCGACTGGTGGTGCCCACATCATCAACATCATCGAAAGGAAACATCCCATGAGTCACCACGGAAACATCGCCCACATGATCGAAGCACACCCTTCCACGGGAGGTGCGAGCAACGACAGGCTGCAATCCCTTCTCGAGTCGCTGCACGAATGCGCCGCCGTCTGCACCGGCTGCGCGGACGCCTGTCTGGCCGAAGACATGGTCGCCGACATGCGCGGCTGCATCCGCACCGATCTCGATTGCGCCGACATCTGCGCCGCCACCGCGCGCGTCGCTGGCCGGCAGACGAAGACCGACGATCAAATCCTGCGCGTTATGGTGCAGGCATGTCAGACCGCCTGCCAGCGTTGCGGCTCCGAGTGCGACCAGCACGCCTCGAAAATGGAGCACTGCAAAATCTGCGCGGAAGTCTGCCACCGCTGCGAGGAAGCCTGCCGGGCTTTCCTCGGCGCCTGAAGTTCATGCGCCGGAGCGTGGGCGGTGACGGCATCGCCTGCGCCTCCGGCGTGAAGGCAGACCTGCGTTTGGTCGCCCCTGAAACCACACCATGAAAACTATCACCAAAGATCCAGTATGCGGAATGGATGTGGACGATTCATCCCCGCACCGCTCCGAACACGAAGGAACCGCCTACCTGTTTTGCAGCGCCGGTTGCCTGCGGAAGTTCCAAAGCGACCCGGAAGAATTCCTCGACGAAGACGACTCCAAGTCATCGGACGATTCCGGCGATGAGAAGACCCGGCAGGAGGGCCGGGGCACGCAGTGGACCGATTACATCCCGCTGATCGTCATCATCGGTCTCACTCTCCTTGCCGCCTGCGCGAAGCAAAATGCCTACGTTGGCGGATGGGATTGGATGCGCTGGATGCACGACTTCATGGGCTTCTTCCTCGTCGTGTTCTCCATGTTCAAGTTCTTCAACATGGAAGGCTTCGCCGACGGCTTCCAAATGTATGACCTCCTGGCGAAACCCTTCCGTCCCTACGCCTACGTTTATCCCTTCATCGAACTCGGCCTTGGCCTCGGCTACCTCGCGCATTGGCAGCCCGTGGTGGTCTACACCGCGACGATCATCGTGATGGTTTTCGGCTCTCTCGGAGTCTTCAACGCGCTGCGCAAGGGCCTCGATCTCGAATGCGCCTGCATGGGCACGGTGTTGAAAGTCCCCCTCTCCACCGTCGCTCTGCTCGAAGACCTCGGCATGGCCGCGATGGCCGTGGCGATGCTCGTCATGACGCGCTGACCCCTACCCGCTCAAGGCACCGGCACCGCCCGACTCACAGTCGCTACACAGGACGCGCTTCGCAAAACTCCTGCTATTGAGCCGGTTCAAAGTCGATGAAATAGGCTGCCTCGCGTTCACCCCCGTCCTCGGCACGGGAGATTTTTTCTCGATCAACACTCGCTGCCGGGAGGAAACGCCGGGCCGGGAATGCAGCGATTCCAGAGTGGCAATCGCAGACTCCACCTGCTCTTTCGTTTTGATGACCATGGTCCGAATCGAAATCAGTTCTCTGCCGCGCATCGCTGGCAACATGAAAGTGCGTGAAGGTTGTCGTCGAGCTCCAGACCAGCACGGGGCTGCTACGCCAGGACATTCGTCCGCCCTGCTCAAGGTCAAACAGCGCGGAAAATCCCGCTAGCACTCCGCCTCGGCGCAGCACAGGCGCGCAGCGCCGAGCAGCAAGGGAACACCTTTCTCTCTCCTTTCCTAGCCAGCGCGGCAATGAGCGCGGGCGAGCGCAGCGAGGAGGCAACCAATCCAGCTTGGCCGACACGAAGCCTCCCCGGAGTTCCCGCGGAGGCTGAGCGAAGGACCAACTGACATCCGGCGGACGAAGGTCCGCACGAAGCGTGACAGCTCCGCTGGCGCGGTTCGTGAACGGCGGGCGCGGCCCGGAGGATCGTTGCGATGATCTGCGCCGCCCGGAACGAAGCGCACGGCTTCCGCGGGGAAGCATGGGCGGAAGGCCGGGAGCGACGTGAGGACGGCGTAGATGATCGCTTGCTCCCACAAACTCGTGAGTCTGTGCTGCGGGCGCGGCGTCTTCGCCGACCGCTGCACAGTCTCACCGGCGCAGCCGCATCAGGAAGGCGTTACGGAAACCTGGGTTTCCGTTGAGAGGGGTGCGTCCGAGACGCTGCGGCTCGGACCAGGGGAGAGACTTCTCCCCCTTCTAAAAAGAACCACACTTTACCCCTCCGCTCATGGCATGGAATGGTCGTTGGAATCTCCACCGTATGTGCAACCGCTTTGTGCAAAATGGCCGCGAAGTCAGACCGCGCCCAAACCTACCGCCGCTTCGGCCTCGAAACCGTCCGCAATCCCGTCGTCAAAACCGAAGCCCGGGTCACGCGCCCTTCGACAACAACGCCGGCTGCACCCTGGAGGTGCTACGGGTCGGCAAGCCGCGATCATACGGGAAGGTATAGCATGTCCTTAGACTTGGACGATCCAGGCTATTTCTTGCGACGAGATAGCCATTGCCCAATCCGCGCCAGGAAGGAGGGTTTTGACTGCGCTTGGCGAGGTGGCAACGGTGGCTCGGTTCTCTCGTTTTGAGTTACGTCGTAATGGTGCGCCTTGTTACTCCTGTCGTTTCGTCGGCCTTCAGCGATTTCGCCAGAGGTCCACTGCGGAGCTTCCCTGACTCGCCCACGTTCGATGACGTAGTGACTACGGCAAGGAAACTGCCAGTTTCCGATCGACGGCCACAACGAAACCGTCTCGCCATCGAAGGTCATGCTCCAATCTGTCGGCGTGAAGGGCGTCACGACCTCGTTGCCACAGCCGCAGCAACAAAGATGGTTGGCTGTGGCGAACTCTATTGAGACGTAAAGGGTGCCAGGCTCCAAACGGGCCGGAATATGATGCACGAACTCGTGCTCCAAGCGAGCATGGCGGATCATACGAGGTCGTCGTTCGATAGTGCGTTTCCGTCCGTCGTGTAGGTGCTGTAGTGCTCCTTTTCCAAGTCACGGTAAAACCCGCGGATCTTCTTCCATTTAATGACGGCCAAGGCCGCGTTGAGGGCGTTCAAGTCGGCGACTTGAATGTTCGTGGCGTAAATATCGTCGGCGCCGCCGTCGGCGAATGAAATGCGGCCCTGATGCACATGATCACGCCTGATCGGCGTGCTGGTCGTCGTCCTCAAAATTCCGCCCAACGTCCCGTCAACCAGTTGCAAGCCCATCCCGACATCAACGAAGGACGCGCCGGTTGACTCCAGTTTTTGGACAATATGCTTTTTGGCACTTCCGCCATCGATGCAGATGAAAGCGAAGGTGACCTCATTGAGCAGGTCGAGGCTTTCAGCGCAGAGGCTGACCGGGTGGCTGACGATTCCGCGGCGCATCCTTGAATAGATTGCTGCGAGGTAATCGACCTTCTTCGGCGCTTCACGAAGCTGTTCAAGGGATGGCGCACCCGGCGCTCGAAAGGCGTTATGCTGTAGAAACTCGTCAGCGTCGAAAAGATGGATTCCTCGAACTGGAGTCTTCGCCACCAAATCCAGCACATACGAGCCGGTGCCGCCCACACCGATAATCGCGACGACTTCACCTTCCAGTAGCGCCGTCAGCGCACCGATTCCTACGCGATCGGAGGCCGTCTCTGTGTAATTGAAGACACTATCTTCCTCCTGCTCCGGCACACGAAAGGTCTTCGCGGTCACGCCGGGCTTAAGCACCGCCGCGGCTCCCGCCAGAAGCGACGCATAGGTCGTCATCTTTTGGTAGTAATCCACGTATCCACCCTTTGGCTTACTGGAAAAGAGGTGCTTTGCAGTCAGCCCTTTGCCGAGATCATAGGAGGCAGTTTGATTTCTGATATTCTCGAACGGAGTGCCATCTGGCCGGCACGGGTATTCGCCATCGAAATGGATCGTGTGCGGCTCTGGCTTTTGAGTGATCTCACCGGCGAGAAGCAGTGTCGAGATGAGAGTGCCGGTGAGGACTTGCCGCTGTGAGTTCACATACGGCACGTCGCGCATCACGAGCAGGCCATTGACGATTTGGATGAAGTATCCCTCATCCCTTAGCCGCTTAAGGTCGGGGTTAAGACTTATCAGTTGGTGTGACATTGAAGACGGTGCCTTTGGGTTTCACTTCGACCGCGCCGCCGGCATACAGGTCGCCAGCGTGCGGCTTGGATGCTGCGTGACGATAGGTCATCGAAAACTCGATGTTCGGACCCGGCGGCTCGGGGAACGCGAGCTTGACGATTTGCTCGAAGGTGACGCGCGGCGCGTTCAGAATGTGTGCCCGACCGTTGATGGTGATTTCGTATTTCAAAACCGGCCGCGGCGCGACGATAAAGCGCTCGATTCCCGGTGCCGTGAGGTCGATGAGTTCGGTCGGCTCGATGACACGGTCCTGACCACCGCGAACTTCGAGAAAGACAGCCTCACCTTCGCCGGGTTTCGCCAGATTGTAGAGAATGGTGGCGCTCAGGACTGGCTTGCCCCACTCGAGCTGGCGGTCGCGCAACGTCAACTTGAAGTCGCGGTCGGTCAGAAAGCCGATGTAACGCTCTGCCCCTTTTCCTCGCAGGTCGAAGGGCTCGTCGAGACGGACATCCTCGAAGTCGCCCGTCGCGAGAATGGCGAAAAGGCTATAACCGTCCCCCGGATCGACACCAGCAGCCGTCAGGATTTGGCGTCCCAGCGGCACGGGGTCGGCAACGATGAGGTCGCGGAAGTTGAGGTCGCCTTGGGCGTAGCGGATGCGGTAGCCGCGAGCGGGCCGCAAAGCCCGGCCTTCGCGCAGGGCGTCGCTAACGTCGTCAAATTCGAGTTCTTCGTGAGTGGTCATGATTGTCGGGTCTTTCGAGTTCGGCGGGCTGATGCCTGCCTTTAAGACCTCAATCGCTGCCACCGCAGCCGACCGGTAAAATTACGGGAACTTTTTTCGCAGCACGCCGGATGGCGTTGGCCCGCAGATAAAAAATGCCGGGCATCCAGGGCAGACGCGAGGCGATGGTTCTGGAGGAAAGCGTCCAGCGCGGATTTCTTTGAGGAACCCAGCAAGTGTCTCCTGGCGGTTCTTCAGCACCCGCTCCGACATTTCGAGCCGCTGCGCCGACTCGTCCGACAGGGAGACAATTTCGACGATGGCGTTCGGAAACGCTCGCTTGGCCGCGAGCATGAAAGCCGC
>JBGTNO010000093.1:0-2140 GCA_041743065.1 Chthoniobacterales bacterium | reverse complement strand
CTACGGCAAAGCCTGGAGAAAGCTGCCGAAGGAACTGGAACCGGTGGTCGTGCGCAAGCTGAATACGCCCCACGGGATTCGGAGCCTGGCGCTGCCCTCGGTGGAGTCATGGGGGCTGAAGCGGTCCGACGTGGCGCACATCATCGAGCCCGGGGAGCAGGCGGCACGGAAACGGATGAGCGCCTTTCTGGACGGGCCGGTCTTCGAATATGCAGACCAGCGCGACCAGCCCGCAGCGGCGGGAACTTCGCGGCTGAGCCAGGATTTGCGGTGGGGCCTGCTGTCGGTCCGCGAGCTCTATGCAGGTTGCGAGGAAGTCCGGGAGACGGCGCACGGTAACCGCCGCAAAAGCGTGGAAACTTATCTGACCGAGCTGGCCTGGCGCGAATTTTACATGCAAGTGCTCTTTCATTTTCCGAAGGTTCTGGAGACGGAGTTCAACGAGAAATACTGCGGGCTGGAATGGCGCGAGAGCGCGCAGGATCTGGAAGCTTGGCAGGAGGGGCGGACCGGCTTTCCAATCGTCGATGCCGGGATGCGGCAGTTGCGCGGGACGGGCTTCATCCATAACCGGCTGCGAATGATCGTGGCCATGTTTCTGACCAAGGATCTGCGGCTATGCTGGATGAACGGGGAGAGTCATTTCATGCAGCATCTAACGGATGGCGAGATTGCAAATAACAACGGCGGCTGGCAGTGGAGTGCGGGCACTGGAGCGGATGCCGCGTCCTATTTTCGGATCCAGAATCCGTGGACGCAGGGTAAACGGTTCGATCCGGCGGGGGAGTTCATCCAGCACTACGTGCCGGAGTTGAGAGATGTTCCGGCCGGCCAGCTGCATGCTCCGCCGGAGAACGGAAAGGCGCTGGCTGCGGGTTACGAGCCGCCGATGCTGGACCACGCGGAGGCACGCGCCGCGACGCTGCAGATGTTCAAGACCGCGAAGTAGCGGATGCTATTTGATGAACTGGAAGATGTAAGGATCGCGGGAGAACTGGCTCTCGTTCAATTGTACGGTGCCCTCGCCTTCATTCGGCGGTCAAATGCCGGCACCGTTTCCCCGGAAAGCCTAATCGTGAGCTCTCGAAGGCGGCATTTATTGGCATAACACCCCATTTCGGGGTGTTATGCCAATAAAAACCACCCTTCGGAGCCGTTTGCGACCTGTCCCCCTCTCGATCCGATTCATCTTCCTTGTGAAAATGAGCATTTTTAGCCAAAAATCCGCGTAAAGAACGCTTTTCGCGCGCCAAAAAACTTAACTCGCCTTCACCATTCATTGGCATAATCACTTGTTCGGTCAAAAAAATGAGATCCATAACGATCGCGCTGAGCGCTTTGCTTTTCGCCCTTTCGCCTACCTTCGGTCAGGACAAGATAAGAAAGGCCATCGCAGACGGATTGGTGACCAAGTCTTTCTTAGACACCCTCACTCAGGACGACGTGCCTGCCAAATGGCGTCAACGGAAGGAAGAGGAAGAAAAGGACAAATATCATCTCCGCACCTTCTTTCGCGGGGACCGGAAGGCATTGTCGGTGATGTGGGCGAAGGGCTGGACCGACAAGAAGGCCAAGATGTTCGTCGCCACCATCTACGACGGCGAAACGCGGATCAGTAAGATCGCGCATCTCGGAGATTCGACAAGTGTCTTCGGCGCGGATTCTGAACACGGATACTAGCAAATTGTTTCGATCAAGGACGATGGCACCGTGATGGTGCTGATAACTCACGACGATGGATACCTCGAGGGAATCCAAGTTCGCGGACGGGAGTCACAGTTGATGGACGATCTTGAGTATACGAAAGCGGCCATTTCTATGGAGAACATTGTTGGTCCGTTGCTGCAGTCCATCAGCGAGCAGCTTGATTCTCCGCCGAAGAAGGAAACTTTGCGCGATACTGGGAAGATTAAGACCGAACAAGGCGATGCAGACGAACGAGGACCCGCTGTCACGCCGGCTGCTGACGCACCCGTCGCGCCATCGGCCCCTCGTCGCTGATCTTGAGCGTTGAGACTGTCGGAAAACTCCCACTGTATTAGATGGACGAAAATGCGACGCCTCAGAATGCCCGTGGTGAGGTTTTTGGAGGGCGGCCCGCCACTTTGACCCTCGTAATTTAACGCCGTTTTTGGGAAGC
>JBGTNO010000092.1:0-10310 GCA_041743065.1 Chthoniobacterales bacterium | reverse complement strand
GGGCTCCAGACCGGCGGCGAGGGCGCGGGCGACGGCTTTGGCGGAGCCGCGGGCGAGGGCGGCCTGGGCTCCGATGAAATCGGGGTCGTCGAGCGGCATCGGCGGCGGTGCTTTTTCGGACGGGTAGTATTCAGGAGAGTCTTCCCTTAGATTTTTTGGGGGCTGGGGATGGCTGGTCTCGAGCAATCGCGGTGGGTTTTCGGAACCGTCGTAGAGGAACCACTCATCGACGACAGGGAGGAAATGAGTGCGCAGATTCTCCAGACCTCGGGTGAAACGTCGCTGGATGGTGGCCGGCGGGATGTCGTGCCCACCCAGCCGGACCCGCTCGGCGACGCGTCGGCGGGCGAAATCGGCATCGGGGAGGGTGAGGAAATATAGCTTCACTCGGTAGCCGACGGCTTGCCAATGGCGGATGAGCCGCAGCCAGTTTCGAGTGGCCAGGGTGGTTTCGAAGGCGAAACTCCGGTCACGGGCCGCCAGTTCACCGAGGCGCGCCAGCATGAGCCGCCCGGCGGTGAAGGCCACTCCATCGGGACGAAAAGGACTCACTCCGGCGGCGATGAGGTCGGCATTAACAAACTCGGCACAGCTCGCTTCCTTCGGCAGGAATTCCCGGGCGAAGGTGGTCTTGCCCGCTCCGTTCGGCCCGGCGATGATGAGGATCTTCTTCATGCGATCGCGGTCGCGATCAATCCCCTGCTTTATCTCCGCTGTATTCATCGTTACGCCCACCGATTAAGGCAGGCGACGGAGGGCGTGGCAATGCCGCGACTGGAGCAGCGAGGAGGAACGGAGCCCGAGGGCTCCTTCATCTAGGGGCTTGCTCTTGCTCTTGCTCTTGCTCGTAATCTTAATCGCAGATCTCGAGGGCATTAGAAGCTGGGAAGATTATGATTACGAGTAGGAGCAGGATTATGAAAATATCCCCAAATTGGCCTTATCTTAGCGCCATGCGCCATTTGGATTAGGTGGAGAGGGAAGTTCAGCGGGGGCTGGCGGCGGGCGGGCAGGTCTCGGCGCACCATTCCTCGAGGCGGGTCTGGATGAGATCGCGGACGCGGCGGGCTTGGGCCATTTTCTCGTCGTCGCCGCCGGTGGCGGCGGAGGGATCGGGAAAGCCCCAATGCAGGCGCTGGGTCACTCCGGCAAAAATGGGACAACGCTCGGCGTTGGTTTCATCGCAGACGGTGATGACGTAGGCGAAGATCTTGCCGGCCCGGACGACATCGAAGACGCTCCGGGTGGGATTCTTCGAGATATCGACACCGACCTCGGCCATGGCTCGCACGGCGAAAGGATTCAGCGTGCCCGGCTCCAGTCCGGCGCTCTCGGCTTCGAACTCGTGGCCACAATGGGCGTTGAGCAATGCCTCGGCCATCTGGCTGCGGGCGCTGTTGTGGATGCAAATGAAGAGGACTCGTTTTTTCATGCGCGGGTGAGTTGGGGACGGGTGGGAGATTGCTTCGGCGAGGGAGCTGGGTAACAAGGGGCGAGCGGGCTGGGGCTGTGGGTGAGGGCCTTTTTCATGCGGCGCAGATCGGCGGCGAAGACAGCATGCTCGTGGCCGCAATCCTGGAGGCACTTCAGGTTGGCCGTCAATGCCCGGGAGGGTTTGGCGGGAACAGAATAGATGATCCAGGCACCCTGGCGCCGAGTCTCCACGAGGCCGTGTTCGCGAAGATAAGCGAGGTGTTTGGAGATCCTGACCTGCGGGGCGCCGAGGATCTCCTGAAAATGACAGACGCAAAGCGGCTGATGCGCGAGCAAGTGGAGCATACGCAGGCGGGTCTCATCGCAGAGACATTTATAAACTTCGAGCAGCTTCACCGCCCGGAACATATCCGCGAAGGGGTATATGCCAAGAGGTATGTGTCGGATTTTGCCTCGGCCGCAGAGGGCGGAGCGGCGGAGCGGAATCCCGAGTGGGTGGGGGAGGAACCGGAGCGGGGTCGAAGCTGAGGGCGGTCGGGCTCGGAATGAGCCGCGAATACCTCCTAGCCCTGGCCGATATGCTGTATCCTATGGAAACTTTCCGAGATCTTGCTCCCCTGCAGCTGCGCAATAGCCGCAAACAACGCTATCAGGGCGACGATCTCTGTCTCGAAATGGAGGTCTTCGACCCAGCGGATCAGCTCGCGATCCGCGAGCTCTACGGGCTGCTCGAGAGAATGCTGGCAGCGACGAAGACGGGCCCGGTGTCAGTCCGGCGGACGGCGGTGCTGGAGCTCTTTGAGGAAAGATCGATCGGCGAGCTGATCGGGATGGTTTCCCGGCTGGGGGTGGCGAGTTGCGGTGAGAATCCATCGCCGCTTCTGGCCAAGACGATCCACGATATCCGCGGGGGCGGGTTGACGCCTCTGCTGGGCGAGCTGCAATTTGTGGAAATGGAATGTGACCCCCGGTCGCTGGACGCGCTCCATTTCCTGACGCGCGATCATTTAAAAATTCTGCGCAACGCGCTGCTGGGGCTGGATGACCGGAAGCGCGAGGAGGATCTGCTGCCCAAGGCGCACAACACGCGGATGATCGCGGAGAAGCATCACGGCGCGCTGCTGCGCTCACAGGGCCGGGCGGTGCGGGTGGAAGTGGAGTGTCCGGAGCACATGAACATCTCGGAGTGCTGTGTGGAATTCGGCGCGCTGGATCGGATCCTTTACAATTTGCTGAACAACGCGGTGCGTCACGCGGCCACGGACACGCTGCTGCTGGCCCTATTGCCGGTGCCGGATGGGGAGGGGGAGAATCTGCGCGTTGTCCTGAGCAATGCGGTGACGGCGGCGGACGCGGAGGATCTGCGCGCGACGGATCTGGCGACGCTCTTTCAGTATGGGGTGTCCACGACGGGCTCGGGCTCGGGGTTGAGCGTGGCGGCCCAGTTTGTGGCCAACGCCTTCGGGCTGGCCTCGCCCGAGCAGGCGGTGGCGGGAAAATACCTCGGCGCGGCTTTGTCGGAGGATAATTTTATCGTGTGGTTCCACTGGCCGGTGCTGGCGGACTACTGAAATTCTCGAAGACCTCAGCGTAATCATTCCCGGGGGCGGAGGCGGGGAGATTAAGATTAAACAAGAGCAAGATTAGGAGGAGAATTTCAGGCGAAGCAGCTCAGAAACGTCCAGCCGAGGCAGGCGATGGTTCCGGCGACCAGGCAGGGGACGATCTGGGTGCGGACGTGATCCATCAGATCGCAGCCGGTGCTGACGCAGGAGAGGACGGTGGTGTCGGAAATGGGGGAACACTGATCGCCGAAGATGCTGCCGTTGAGGGCGGCGGCGAAGCCAAGCTGGAGATAGAATAACGGGTGAGCGAGGTCGGCTTCCGCTCCGATTTTCCAGACAAGAGGCAGGCAGAGAGGGAGGGTGACGGCAAAGGTGCCCCAGCTCGTGCCGGTCGAGAAGGCGATCACCGCCGCGAGGACGAACAGCGCGGGCGGCAGGAGCCAGACCGGCACGCGTTCGCCCAGCAGATCGGCCAGATAAACGGCCCCGCCGGTCTCGCGGGCGACGCTGCCGATGGCGACCGCGAGCAGCAGCACGACCGACCCGTAAACCACGCCCTGGAGGCCGAAGTTGACGCCGTCCATGACATCGCGCAGGCGCATGCCGCGCACCAAGCTGGTGAGCATGGCGATGAGCAGAGCGGCTCCGAAGGCCCAGAGCACCTTGGGCGAGCCGAGATAGAAAAAAGTGCCGATGGAAATGCCGATCAGGATGAGCAGCGGAGCGAAGAATTCCCAGGGCGAGGCCGGGTAGGGCGGAGGGGCGGCGGATTCGGCGGGGGTGTGGCGGTTGAGCGGCTCGGCGGTGGGAGCGTCCAGCTCGCCGGTGTCGCGGGCGCGCGTAATCGCTCGGCGGAAGGTGCGGCTGATGAACGGCAGCTTATCAAAACAGAGCAGGAGAGTGAAGCCGACGGCCAGCCAGGCGTAGAGGAAGAGCGGGATGCTGCTGAAGAAAAAGCCGATCCGGCCCGTTTCGGTGGCCAGCACGGGCACTCCGATCACGAAAATCAGACTCTGCACGTAGATCGGCCACGCATTGAACGGCAGCAGGACGGCGATGGGCGACGCTGTGCTATCGACGATATAGGATGTCTCTTCGTGACTGATCCGCTGCCGGTCGGCGACGGGCCGGATGGCCGTGCCGACCAGCACGGTGCTGAGCGTGCCGCCCTGAAAAAAAAGCACGCCGAGCAGCCAGGCTGAGAGGCGCGCCGTGCGGGGGCCTCGCACGAAGTGCACCGTCACGAACTCGGCAAACGCGCGGGTGGCGCCGGTCTTTTCCCAGAGGCCGGAGAGTCCGCCCAGAAACCATAAGTAAAGAATCAGGATGGTGGCGCCGGTCGAGGTGCCGATGGCGGGGACCAGAATGTCCCCCGCGATGTCGTATTTCCGCAAAATCAGGCCGCCGACGATCACACCGCCCGCCAGCGCGACGACGGGCTCGCGGAAGACGAAGCACAGAATGATGGCGGCGGCGGCCGGCAGAATCCCCCAGAGGCCGATTTGCGAAACGACCGTCAGGGTTTCGAGAGCGCTGCCGCCTTCCGCCCGCACTGTTTCGGACTCGGTGGCGGGCCGGCTGGTGAGCGGCCGGTCGCGGAGGGGCCAGAGCACGGAATCGGACGCGTTCATGATCGGCTGTCCTTCCGCGGCTTCGGAGACGGCGGCGCGTTCGATCGACCAGGTGCGGGTCGCGGTGCGCCCGCCAAGGTAGCCGATCAGCAGCAACCCGCCAAAAAGAAGCAGGCCCAGCGCGGTGCGGACCGGATGAGGCTTGAGCGCGGTCGGTTTCACGGGCGGCAGCTTGCAGGCAGAGCTTTCCCAAACCAAGAGAAACTGCTGCAATGCCGAACCCGGCCTTCTCTCATGCGCGTCCCTTCCCCGCCGTCCCTTTCGCAAATCGTCGCTTATCTCGACGAAACTCTTTTTATAGAGGGGCTCGGCGATTTCGCGGGAGCGCATAACGGGTTGCAGCTGGAAAACGGTGGCACGGTCTCGTGCCTGGCTGCGGCGGTGGACGGGTGCGCCTTTACGATCGATGCCGCGGTGGACGCGGGAGCGGACCTGCTGCTGGTGCATCACGGATTGTTCTGGAACGATCCGGTGCCGCTGGTGGCGGCGAAATACCGGCGGCTGAAACGCGCGATCGAGGGCAACCTGGCGGTGTATTCCTCGCATCTGCCCCTGGATGCGCATCCCTCGCTGGGCAATAACATCCGGTTGACCGAAGCGCTCGGCCTGGCCAACAGCGTTCCATTTTTCGAGGAAAAAGGCGGTTGCCTGGGCCGCCGGGCCTCGGTGGAACTGGCGCGGGACGAGCTGGTGGGGCGATTGGAAAAAGCGGTCGGGGGGCCAGTGCTGGTGTGTCCGGGAGGCGGGGAGGTCGTGCGCGAGGTGGGGCTCGTGACTGGCGGGGCCGGCGCGGAGGTGGCGCGGGCGGCGGGCGAGGGTGTCGATACTTTCATCACCGGAGAAGCGCCCCAGCACGCCTACATCCTGGCGGAGGAACTGGGCGTGAATCTGCTGTTGGGGGGACACTACGCGACGGAGACGTTCGGAGTGAAAGCGCTGGCCGCGCACCTCGCGGAACGTTTCGGCCTGCCGTGGCTCTTCCTCGATCATCCGACCGGCCTGTGAGTCGATTCCTGCCGCGTTCGTTTTTTCGGCAGCCGCCGCTGGTCTGCGCCCGCGAACTGATCGGTGCGCAACTGGTTTGGGAAGGGAGCGCCGGCACGATCGTGGAGACGGAAGCCTATTCCACCGAAGGCGACGAGGCGTGCCACACCTTCCTGCGCCCGACCGCGCGAGCGTTCGTGGAATCGCACCCGGAGGGAACGGCCTACGTTTACCTGAACTACGGCGTCCACTGGCTGCTAAACGTCGTCATCAAGTCACCCTCCCAGCAGGGTTTCGTTTTGATCCGCGCGTTGGAACCGCTCGCGGGGATCGAGGAAATGCGGGAGCGCCGCGGGCTGGAAAAGCTGACCGCGCTCTGCTCGGGTCCGGGCAAGCTAACGCAGGCGCTGGGCGTGCGGGGGGTAGAGCACGGACGCGACCTGTGCGCAGGGGGGAAGATTGGCTTCCGGAAACGACGGGGCGCCGTGGAGGTGGAGACGGATGTCCGGATTGGCATCAGCAAGGCGGCCCATCTGCCGTGGCGCTTTCTGCTGGCGGGAAGCCCGCACATCAGCGTGAAGCCGCCGCGGCGGGGCGGGACGCGGTAAGGAGCGCAGGGACGCTCCAGAGGTGGGTCCGCGCGAACCTGGCACCCGCCGCACCAAAAAAAAGACGCCAGCCGGGCGAACCCGGGCTGGCGTCTGGTAAATGCTTGGTCGGAGTGTTCGGAGCGGAGCTTACTTGGAGTAAGTCGTGCTGGCCGAGCCACTGTAGGTGGACGACGTAGCGGGCTCGTCCTTGGCGCAGGAACTGAGCGTGATCGCAAAAGCGACGGCGGCTACGAATGCTATAAGTTTGGTCATATGAATTTCACCCCTTTCAGTGGCTGGTAGCCGAGTTGCGATTTAGGGCGTTGCCTCTCGCGAAGCAATGCTAAATCGCGGTTTCCTCCGCATATCGCGAAGGCCGGGGATCACGGCTGTATAAACACGGGGGTTTCTTCGGCCACCAGATCGAAAAGTTCCGCCACATCGGCGTTGCTCATCCGCACGCAGCCGTGGCTGCGGGGCTCGCCCAGCCGGGCCTCGTGATTGGTGCCGTGGATGTAAATGTAGCGCTCTTTTGTGTTCGCGTTTTCCGGTTCCAGGCCGTCCAGCCACAGGATCCGCGTCTGCACGAGATCGCCGGGATGCGAGGCGTCCCCGATCACGCCGGTGGGCTTCCGCCCCTCGAAGACCATCCCGGACGGCGCGCCGTGGCCGATTTTTTCCGCGATGCGGAACCGTCCCGTCGGCGTGCGCAGGCTGCCGGGCTCGGTGCCGAGGCCGTTCGCCGCCGTGGAAACAGGGAAGCGGCGCAGCACCGCGTCGCCCTCGCGCACCTCGAGAAGCTGCCGCGCCACATCGATGCGCAGCGCGCGGGATTGCATTGCGGGCGGGAGCGGATAGGGTGACGGCCCTTTTTTAATCATGAGCAGATCCTATCATGTGGCCATCGCCGGGGCGACCGGAGCGGTGGGAATCGAAATGCTGCGAGTGCTGGAGCGCCGGAATTTCCCGGTCGGCCGGCTCACGCTGCTGGCCTCCGCGCGTTCCGCCGGGAAAGAGCTGACTTTCCGGGGAGAGACGCACCCGGTGCGGGAGCTGACGGAAAATTCTTTTGCGGAGGTCGATGTGGCGCTCTTCAGCGCGGGCGGTCCCATCTCGCGGCAATACATCCCGCACGCCGTCTCGGCCGGCGCGGTGGTGGTGGATAACAGCTCGGCGTTCCGCATGGATCCGAAGGTGCCGCTGGTGGTGCCGGAAATCAATGGCGGCGACGTCCGCGCGCATTCCGGCATCATTGCCAATCCGAACTGCACCACCGCGGTCACGCTGATGGCGCTGCACCCGCTGCACGCCGCGTTCGGGGTGCGCCGGGTCTTTGCCTCGACCTACCAGGCGGTCTCAGGCACCGGGGCGCAGGCCATCGAGGAACTGCGGCAACAGGTCAGCGATCTCGTCGCTGAGCGCCCGGTCACGCCTTCGGTCTATCCGCACCAGATCGCCTTCAACGTCATCCCGCAGGTCGATTCTTTCCTGGAAAACGGCTACACGCGGGAGGAGATGAAGATGCGGAACGAAGGCCGCCGCATCCTGCATCATCCGGATTTTCAGGCTTCCGTGACCTGCGTGCGGGTCCCCGTTTACCGCGCCCACGCGGTCGCGGTCAGCGCCGAGTTCGAGCGGCCGGTCGATGCCGCCGCCGCCCGGGCCGTGCTGGAGAAAGCGCCCGGCCTCCGCGTGGTGGACGACCCCGCGAATTCCTCCTATCCCATGCCGCTCATCTGCGCGGGGAAGGACGCCTGCGAGGTGGGCCGCATCCGCCAGGATTGCGCGCTGGAGAATGGTCTCGCGTTCTGGGTGGTGGGCGATCAGTTGCTGAAAGGCGCGGCCCTCAACGCCGTCCAGATCGCGGAACTGCTCTGACTGGAGGACACCGCGCCGCCGGTGCTTCCCTCAAGGAAGCGACGGCGCGCTTCCCCGCAGATCGCGGAACTGCTGCGACGTTTCCAGAAGGTCCGCGGCCAGGCTGCGCAAATGATCGGCGAATCCGCCGGTGAGTCTTCCGACCGAGCGCGCGCTGGTCACCACACAGGGCGTCGCCACCCACGCGACGCGGGCTCCTTTTTCCTCCAGCGTGCGGACGAGCGTCACGTCTTCGTCCACCACCAGCGGGAGAAATCCGCCCATCTCCCGATAGACGTCCGCACTGACGCCGAGGTTCGCGCCATGAATATGCCGGTGGCCATCGCGGGCCACGTAAGCGGCCTGTAAACGAGCGCGCACGCTCGCCGGGTGATCCCGCCAATCCTCCACTCTCACGATGCCGCACACCACATCGGCCGCGTGGCCAAGTTGACGGCTAAACCAGTCGGCGGGCACCGTGGTGTCCGCGTCGGTGAAGGCGAGCCAGGTGGCCCCCGCCTCCAGAGCCGCCTGGGCGCCCAGTGAACGCGCCCGGCCGACATTGCGCGCCTCGCTGATCAAGAGGCGCGCGCCAAACGCGGCGGCGATGGCGGCGGAATTATCCGAGCAATCATCCAGCACCGCGAAGAGGATCACCTCCTCGCCCGCCAGCTCAGGATCGGCCGCCGCGCCCTTCAGTGAGCGCAAACAATCCGCCAGCAACCCTTCCTCATTATGAATCGGCACGATGGCCGCGATCATCTCAGCCCCTCCCTCACCGCCACCGAGCTGCCGTCCGCCGCCCACATCTCCAGGATAAAATCCGCTTCGAGATGGTGAACCGTTCGCCGCCAAGGCAGTTCTTCGTGGAAAAGCGCGTGGGCTCCGCTCCCGTTCAGCTCGCAGTCGGCAATTTCCGGCCGCCAGTGGCAGGCCACAAAAATCCCGTCCGGCGTGAGCGAGGCGCGCAGCTTCCGGCAGACTTCGCGCAGCGATGGCGCACTCAGATAATAGGCAAACTCACTGAGAATGATCAGGTCAAACGCCCCGTCCGGCCAATCCCGCGGAAGCCAGCTTTGCGCCACCGTCGCTCCGGAAAAATCCGCCAGTCGTTCCCGGGCGAGTTTCACCGCGCGGGCCTCCCCGTCGGTGGCCAGCAGACGCGCGCAGCGGGGGGCCAGGGCCGCGGCCAGTTCACCGTTCGAACAGCCCATCTCCCAGGCATGGGTAAAATGCTCCCGGGGCAGGGTGGCCAGCAGAAGCGCCCGTTTGCGGCGTTCATACCAGCGGGTGCGGAAGCCCCACGGGTCATCGTTGTCGTCGTAGTAGCGGGCGAAAGTGGCGGCGTGCTGATTCATCGGAAAAAAATCTCAAAGGGACGCTGGAATCGCGCGAGCGTGGTGGCGGTGAGGATCGGCGACCCCAGCGCCGGAGTTTCGAGCTGGCTCGCGAACGCCTGGATGGCCCGGCTTTTGGCCGCCAAAGTCGGCGCGTCCAGATCCACCCGAACCGCCCGCTCCCACGGGAACGCCCCGGTTTCCGGCCGCACCCAGTGCCAGCCCCAGATCGGCATCTCGATCGGCTGAGCGCAGCCCCGTTGCGCCGCCGCCGCCGCCACCGCATTGGTCAGCGCTTCGTGATCCGGATGCCCATCCAGCCGCCACGGCGTGAGAACGATGTCCCGCCAGGTAAAATGCCGCGCCAACCGTTCTGTCAGGTCCGGCTCCCGCCCGGCCAGACCGCCGTCCGGCAGTCCAAATCGAACGACCGAAGCCTCCACGCCCAGCCGCCGCAGCGCCTCCCCCGTTTCGGCGGGACGGACCCGCCGCAAATACTCCGCCCGACCGGGATGACTGGCCTCGCCATCGGTCACAGCGATGACGACGATTTCGCGTTCCGCCAGCATCGAGAGCAACCCCGCGCAGGGCAGGATTTCATCGTCCGGATGTGGGGCGCAAACCAGGATCCGTCGTCCCGGCGGAACCAGATCCGAGGCGAAAACGCGGGGCATTTTTTGAAAGGCCGGCGCCGCTTGCCACGCCTCTTCCGTCGTGCCAGCCCCTTCGATAAGCCGATCGATCACCATCGCCACGGTCTCCCTTCGCCGAGCGCTCCGCCCAGCGCCGCCAGATCGCGTTCCGCGTGACTCTGCCGGAGGAAAATTTCCAGATCCGCGCAACGCTGGGCGTGGATCGGATCGGAACAAAGCGGACCCGGGCCGAGCGCTCTCGCCGTGCGCCGCATCGTCT
>JBGTNO010000091.1:0-10622 GCA_041743065.1 Chthoniobacterales bacterium | reverse complement strand
ATCGCGAAGCTGGGCAAGGAGGTCCGCAAGCAGTTGCGCGATCTGGGTTTCAAGCGATCGGAGTTTGAGGTGACGCTGACCCCGCAATCCGTGCCTTCGGCGAGTGGGTTCGAGAGCGCGGAGTTTCTGATCGGTCCGAATCCCGGCGAGCCGCTCCAGCCGCTTCGGGCCATCGCCTCGAGCGGTGAGATCTCCCGCCTCATGCTGGCGATCAAGACGGCGCTCGCGGCTCAGGACACGGTGGCGCTGATGATCTTCGACGAGATCGACGCCAACGTGGGCGGCGAAATCGCGCACGCCGTCGGCGCGACCATGCGGGCGCTGGGTTCATCGCATCAGGTCATTGCCATCACCCATCTGCCGCAGGTGGCGGCGGCGGCTCAGGCGCAGTTCTGCGTCACCAAAGAATACACGGACGAGCGCACGCGCTCTCGACTGGTCGAGGTCGAGGGCTCCGAGCGGGCGGCCGAGATCGCGCGGATGCTGGGCGGAAAGAGCGCTTCGGCATTGGCTCACGCCCGGGCCATGCTGGGCTCCGCGGCGGACTCCTAGCCGCCTGTCCCTTCCCGAAGAGACGCGGCGCGCCTTTTCGAATCAATCCCGCTGGATGCAGGTCCGACAGACTGCTAGGGTGCGAAGTTGAGTCAAATTCGAAAAATGAAGCTGGGTGTCAATATCGATCACGTGGCCACGTTGCGGCAGGCGCGCTATGCGCTCCTGCCCGATTCGCATCAGGTCGAGCCGGACATCGTCACCGCCGCCGGCCTTTGCGAGAGGGCCGGAGCCAGCGGCATCACCGTGCATCTGCGGGCGGATCGCCGCCATATTCAGGATCGCGATGTGAAACGCCTGCGCGAGAGCATCATCACCAAGCTGAATCTGGAGATGGGCAACACGCCGGAAATCCTGGCCATCGCCCTGCAAATCGAGCCGGAGGACGTTTGCCTCGTGCCCGAGAATCGCGCCGAGATCACCACCGAAGGCGGTCTGGATGTGGTGCGGCATCAGAAGGCGCTCAAACCCACCATCGAACGGCTGCAGGCCATCGGCACGCGGGTCAGTCTCTTCATCGAGCCGCTGCCCGAGCCGATCCAGATCGCGCAGGAGCTGGAAGTGGATGCGGTCGAGCTGCACACCGGAGCCTTCGCCAACGCCGAGGGCAAGCGCGCGGAGGAAGAGCTGCTCCGCCTGGTCAACGGCGCGGTGTTTGCCACGGATCTGGGCCTCCAGGTCAACGCCGGACACGGCATCAACTACGACAACATCCGCGGGATTCTCACGGTGCCGGGTCTGGACGAACTGAACATCGGGCATTCCATCGTGGCGCGTTCGCTTTTCGTGGGGCTCGAGCAGGCCGTGCGGGAAATGCGAACGCTGATGGACCGGCCGGCATGAGCGTGTTGGGCATCGGCGTGGACATCGTCGAGACGGTCCGGATCGAGCGTTCGATTGAGAAGTTCGGCGACCGTTTTTTGCGCCGCGTCTTCACCGAGGATGAGATCGCCTACTGCCAGTCGATGAAATTTCCGGCGCGCCATTTCGCCGCGCGTTTTGCCGCCAAGGAATCGGTCTCGAAGGCGTTCGGCACCGGGATGGGCAGGAGCATGGGCTGGAAAGACCTCGAAGTGCGCCGCCATCCTCACGGCGAACCTTATGCGGTGCTGCACGGCGGCGCGGCGGAGCTGGCGGCGGATCGGGGCGGCGTCACGGTGTGGATCAGCCTCAGCCACGCCGATCATTACGCCGTCGCGCAGGCGGTGCTCACCCTCGGATAGCCGTGGCGGACGCGCGTGCTGGCCTTGCTGGCCACCCGACTTTGTGGCAGTAATGGACCCGCCGATGACCTATTGCCCCGATCCTTACTCCTACACGCGGCGACCTGCTCGCGAGGTCATGATCGGAAACGTGGGGGTGGGGGGAGAGCATCCCATTCGCGTGCAGTCGATGATCACCTGCGACACCATGGACACGGCGGCCTCGATCCAGCAGACGCTCGACTTGGCGGCGGTCGGTTGCGAGATCGTGCGGATCACCGCGCCCACGGTGAAAGATGCGGCTAATCTCGAGCCCATCGTCGCCGGACTCCGCGCGCGGGGCTGCGCGGTGCCGATCGTGGCGGATATCCATTTCAAACCAGCGGCGGCACTGGAGGCGGCGCGATGGGTGGAAAAGGTGCGGGTGAATCCGGGAAATTACGCGGACTCGAAGAAGTTCCAGATCCTCGAATACACCGACGAGCAATACGCCGCCGAGCTGGAGCGGATTCGCGAACGCTTCTCGCCGCTGGTCGAGCGGTGCCGGGATCGCGGTGTCGCCATGCGGATCGGGACGAATCACGGCTCGCTCAGCGACCGCATCATGAACCGCTACGGCGACACGCCGATGGGCATGGTCGAGAGCGCGCTGGAGTTTGCCCGCATCGCGCGCGCCCTCGACTATCACGCCTTCGTTTTCTCCATGAAATCGAGCAACCCGAAAGTGATGATCGAGGCCTATCGGCTGCTCGTCGCGCGGCTCGCGGAGGAAGGCGAGGATTGGAATTACCCGATTCATCTCGGCGTGACGGAGGCCGGCGACGGCGAGGACGGGCGGATCAAGAGCGCGATCGGCATCGGGTCGCTCCTGAGCGATGGCATCGGCGACACCGTGCGGGTCTCGCTGACGGAGGATAGTGTGCACGAGATCCCGGTGGCGCAGGCGCTGGTGCGACCTTTCAACCAGAGCCGGCCCGGCGGCCTCGCGACGACGGTGCCTATTTCCTACGATCCCTTCCAATACCGGCGGCGGCCGACGGCGACGATCGAACGCGAAGGCGTGGCCATCGGCGGCGAGGAGCTGATCCGGGTGGCCATCCCCCGAGCCGGGCACGAGAAGATCGCGCACAAGGTCGATCGGATGGGCGATTACCGGCCGGAATTTATTTATGAAGACAGCGGCGCCCTCGAGCTGGATCCGCGCGACGACGCCGCCCTGGCGAAGGTCGCGGAAATGGCCGAGCCGCAGCTTCTCACGGTGATCGATGGGCTCGACTTGCCGCTGATCGCCGCGTTCCGGCTGCTGGCCGCGCGCACCGAGAATCGACATCCCATTTTGCTGAAGGACACCCTGCACCCGGAATTTAATCCCGACGCGGATTTTCTGGGGACGCTGCTGGCCGCCTCGGTTCACCTCGGTTCGCTGCTCTGCGACGGCATCGGCGACGCCATTCTCGTGCGGGGCGAGGAAGCACCCGGCCAGGCCATGCGCCTGAGCTACAATTTGCTGCAGGCGGCCGGTTCGCGGATCTTCAAGACCGACTACGTGGCCTGTCCCTCCTGCGGACGGACCCTCTTTAATCTGCAAACGACCACCGCCCGCATCAAGGCCGCGACGGTGCATCTGAAAGGCGTGAAAATCGCCATCATGGGCTGCATCGTGAATGGTCCCGGCGAAATGGCGGACGCCGATTTCGGCTACGTCGGCGGCGCTCCGGGCAAAGTGAATCTCTACGTCGGCAGGATTCCGGTGAAGTTCAACATCCCCGAAGCCGAAGCCGTCGAGCGTCTGCAGGACCTCATCCGCGAGCACGGCCGATGGATCGACCCCGTCCCCGCCGCGCCGGTGGAAGCGGGCGTCTAGCACTCGGAGTAACTCCGCCGCAAGTGTTCCAAACGATTGACCGGAGCACCCTGTGGACACCGGCCTCCAGCGGAGAAGGTGGCCGGTAATTATTGCGAAAGAGGCGGGCTGCCGCTAGTGATAAACCCATGGCTTCCATCCTCGAAGAGTCGGGACTTCTGGAATCGACCGACGTGGCGGTCTTCAACCTCGCGGTCTGGGAGACTGTCCTGGCCGATCCCGTGCTGCGGGACCTGCCGCACCGGATCGAGACCGATCGCTACGGCCAAATCATTAGGTCACCTCCCCCCTCGCAGGATCACGGCTTCGAGCAGAGTCAGATCGTTATGAAGCTAGGGGCTCTACTCCCGCACGGTCGCGTCATCACTGAGTGCCCGCTTTCCACCCGCGAAGGGGTGAAAGGAGTCGATGTCGCTTGGTTCTCCAAGCCGAAGTGGCAGCCGCAGCGCGAGCAGGTCTGCCTCACTCACGCCCCCGAAATTTGTGTCGAAGTCGTCTCGCCCGGCAACAGCCAGCGCGAGCTGCGCGAGAAAAAAGCCCTCTACTTCCCTGCCGGTGCACAGGAAGTCTGGTTTTGCCAGCGCGACGGAAGTATGGAATTTTTCCAGCAGGATACGCCGGAGGTGGATGGCGAGTCGCGTCTCGGCCCCGATTTCCCGCGCCGGATCCATCTCGAATGAGGTAACCTTCAAAAAGGAATGCGCATGCCGTCCTTTTTTGGTTTACGAGATCTTCAGTCTCGCGCGCTCTATGCCGGGAAACGCAGCAGGGAAGTGCCGTCGAGCCGTTTCGACAGATCGATCGGGTCGCCCCGTTTCACCTCGCGGCGATCGACCTGGTAGTTCCACACGTTGAACCACGTCAGGCGGGCCGCTCCGTAGAGGGTGGAAAAGGCGCAGTCCACCGCGTCGAAGCCGCAGGCGATGTCGATGCGACCGATCCGCGGAGTATTGAAGCGCGCATCGAAGCTATGCCAGCGCTGGCCGACATAGACCTGCAGGTAGGCGTGAAAATCCATCGCCACCCCCGAGTCATCGGCCGCCACATCGGGCAGGTGCCCCGTCACGTAGCGGGCCGGCAGATTGAAGCAGCGGCAGAGCGCCACCCCGAGATGGGCAAAATCGCGGCAGATGCCGAAGCCATTGGCCAGAGCCTGGCTCGCGGTAAGGTGCGGACTGCCCGAACCCCAGCGGTATTCGATGTTGGTGTGGAGCCAGTCGCAGATCGCCTCCACCCTCGGGAGGCCGTGGGGAATCTGGCCGAAATGCTGAAAGGCGAAATCCATCAGGCTGTCGGAATCGCAATAGCGGCTGGGCAGCGTGTAGCGCAGCAGATCGTCCGGGAGATCCCGCACCGGCAGAGCCTCCGCGCCAGGATCGGAGCTTTCTGGGAGGGACGATACTGCGGTCAGCGCATCGTGCCGGATCGTCGTGGTGCCCCGCGGCAGTTCGAACCTTCGCACCAGATTGCCATGCAGATCCGTGTATTCCTGGCGCGCTGTCTCGGGCGAAAAGGTGAGCTCTTCCCACTCCATCCGCTGGTGCCGATCCAGGCGCGGCTGGATGAGGAGCATGATGTGCGTGGGATCGACCGCCTCGTAGGTAAGTTCCACCCCGCAACGGATGGTCAGGTCTTCCGGAGCGGTCGTCATGTGCGCGACAGTAGCGGGGTTTTGAGTGAACACCGCACCATTTTCTTCGGGGAGGGCAGATGGCTGGACGGTGATCCCGCCAGCCCGCATGATGACGCTCGCCGCTTTATGAAAATCATTCGCTACCTCGATCCTGAACAGGAGATCCAACTCGCGTGCGAACATCCTGACGGGTCGCGGGAGAGACTGTCGGGAGAGCTGCTGGCCAGCCCGCGGCCGACCGGCGAGGCGGCTCGGGTGGCAAAGGTGCTGGCGCCGCTCCTGCCGGCGGCGATTCTCTGCATCGGGCTGAATTATCGGGCGCATGCGGAGGAGACGGGGGCGGCGATGCCGGAGTTTCCGGTTCTCTTTTTCAAGGGGACGAACGCGCTGCTGCACCCGGGCGAGTCGATCGAGTTGCCGACGTTTCTGGCCAGCGATCAGGTGGACTGCGAAGGCGAGCTGGCGGTGGTGATCGGGCGGACCTGCAAAAATGCGCGGCGCGAGCAGGCCCTGGATTATGTGCTCGGCTACACCTGCGCGAATGATGTGAGCGCGCGCGATTGGCAGAAAGAGCGTGGGGGCGGCCAGTGGTGCCGCGGGAAGACGTTCGATACCTTTGCGCCGCTCGGGCCGTGCCTGGTCACGCGCGAGGAGATCCCGAACCCGAACGCGCTGGGGATCCGGACAGTGCTGAATGGTGAGCGGGTGCAGGACTCGAGCACGGCGGAGATGATCTTCGATGTGCCCGCGCTGATCGAATTTCTGAGCGGGAGCACGACGTTGCTGCCGGGCACGGTGATCCTGACGGGGACGCCTCCGGGGGTGGGGATGGCGGCGACCCCTCCGCGCTGGCTGCGGGCGGGCGATACGGTGGCGGTGGAGATCGAGGGGATCGGGCGGCTGACCAATCCGGTGGCGCTCGAAGCGTAAAACTCGGACGGAGACGCGAAAAAACGGCTCGTTTACTCCGTTGGCCCGAACTACCAGTAACGCGGGCCGCCGCGTCAGGTGGCGTCCTTTTTCCCATGGCTGTTAAATTCCAAGACTACTACGAAACACTGGGCGTCCAGCGGGACGCCACCCACGACGAGATCCGCGCGGCTTTCCGCAAACTGGCGCGGAAGCACCACCCCGATGTCTCGAAGGACAAGGCGGGGGCGGAGGAGAAATTCAAGCAGATCAACGAAGCCTACGAAGTCTTGAGCAACGAGGAGAAACGGCGGAAATACGACGCCCTGGGCGCGAACTGGCAGGGCGGGCAGGACTTCCGGCCGCCGCCGAACTGGCGCGAGGCGAGCGGGGGCGGAGGCGGCTTCGGCGGATTCCAGCAGGGCGATGTGCAGTTTGGCGGCACCGGATTCAGCGATTTCTTCGAAAGTTTCTTCGGCTCGCGGGGCGGGGGCATGAGCGGATTCACGCAGGCGAGAGGCGGCCAGACGGGCTTCAGCCAGCGCGGGCGGGATGTGGAGGCGGATATCATGGTCACGCTGGAGGAGGCGCTGAATGGCTCGCGCCGCACCATCACGCTGCAGCGGGCTTCGGGCTCGGGTCCCACGGAATCCTACGAGGTGAAGATCCCGGCGGGTGTCCGCGAGGGGCAGCGAATTCGGCTGGCGGGGCAGGGTGAAGGCGGATCGGCCGGCGGATCGGCGGGCGATCTGCTCCTGCGGGTGCGGCTATCGCGGCATCCGGATTTCCGGGTGGATGGCGCGGATCTGCATAACGAATTGCTGATCACGCCGTGGGAAGCGGTGCTGGGCTGCCAGTTGCAGGTGCCGACGCTCGGCGGCTCGGTGAGCCTGAAGATCCCGCCGGGCACGCAATCCGGCCGCAAGATGCGGTTGAAGGGCCTGGGCCTGCCGGTCAAAGGCGGCGGGCGCGGCCATTTGATCGTGGAGGTGCTGATTCATGTGCCCACCCTGCTCTCGGACCGCGAGGAGGAGCTGTGGCGCGAACTGAAAGAGGTCTCCTCGTTTCACCCGCGCGCCGTATAGTGAGCCTTATCCATGTCTAAACTCCCGCCCGATGTTCGGAAAATTGCCTTCATCGGAGATTATCTTCCCCGCCGCTGCGGCATCGCCACTTTCACGACCGATCTCTGCCGGGCGGTCGCGGGACGTTTTCCGGACACGGTTTGTTTCGCCGTGCCGGTCAATGACCGGGAGGAAGGCTACGCTTACCCGCCGGAGGTGCGGTTCGAAATCGAGGAAGCGGAGGTGGATAGCTACCAAAGAGCGGCCGATTATCTAAATCTAAACGACGGGGAGCTGGTCTGCGTGCAGCATGAGTTCGGCATTTATGGTGGACCGGCGGGATCGCACTTGCTGGCTTTGCTGCGACGGCTGCGCATGCCGGTGGTGGTGACGCTGCATACCATTCTGCACGAGCCGAATGACGATCAGCGCCGGGTGATGAAGGAGCTGAATGAACTGGTCGCAAAGTTCGTGGTGATGAGCGAGCGCGGCGCGCAGTTTCTACGGGAGGTCTATCACATCGCGCCGGAACGGGTGGTGGTGATCCCGCATGGCATTCCGGACACGCCGTTTGTCGATCCGAACTATTATAAAGATAAGTTCGATATGGATGGCATGCGGGTGCTGCTGACCTTCGGTCTGCTGTCGCCGAACAAGGGTATCGAAAACGTGATCGACGCGCTGCCGCGGATTGTGGCGGAGCATCCGGACGTGCGTTACATGGTGCTGGGCGCGACGCATCCGAACTTGTTGAAACGCGATGGCGAGAGCTATCGGCTGTCGTTGCAGCGGCTGGCGGAGGCGAACGGGGTGAAGAAGCATCTGGTTTTCTTCAATCAATTTGTGGAGCACGAGCAGCTGATGGAATTCATCGGCGCGGCCGATCTATATATCACCCCTTATCTCAATGAGGCGCAGATCACCTCGGGCACGCTGGCCTATTCGTTCGGAGCGGGGAAGGCGGTGATTTCGACGCCCTACTGGCATGCGCGGGAATTGCTGGCGGATGATCGCGGAACCCTGGTCCCTTTCGGCGACTCGGAGGCGATGGCCACCGCCGTGCTGGAGATGCTGGGGAATGAGAACCGGCGAAACACGATTCGCCGCAATGCCTACAAACTAGGCAGAGAGATGATCTGGCCGCGGGTGGCGGAGCGCTACATGGATGTCTTCCGCGAGGTGCGGGCGGTGTTTCGCCCGCGGATCAAGGCAGCGGACAAGGACACCCTGCAGCATAGTGCCTACGATCTGCCGCCTCTCAAGCTGGACCACCTTTTCCACTTGACGGATTCGACGGGATTGATCCAGCACGCGACCAGCACGGTGCCGAACTATACAGAAGGTTATACCCTGGACGACAATGCGCGGGCTTTGATGCTCACCACCCTGCTGGAATCGACCAAGGGGGCGGTGGGAGGTCAGTTGCGGGCGGCGGCGCATAAATATTTCGGATTTCTCCTGCACGCCTTCGATCGGGAACGGAAGACGTTTCATAACTTCATGAGTTATCAGCGCCAATGGATCGAGCAGCCAGCGGAGTCGGAGGATTGCCACGGGCGCGCGGTCTGGGCGCTGGGCACGGTGATCGGGCGGTCGGAGAATGACGGTTTCTGCAAGCTGGCGGCGGAGATGTTTGCCCTGAGTTGCGAGGCGGTGCCGGGGTTTACCTCGCCGCGCTCGTGGGCCTTCACGCTGTTGGCGATCCATGAATATCTGCGGCGGTATCATGGCGACCGATCGATCGAAAACGCGCGTGAAATCCTGGGTGAGCGCCTCTTCCGCGCCCGCTGCGAAGAGGGGACGGACGGCTGGCCGTGGTTCGAGGATCGACTGGCCTATGACAATGCGGTGTTGCCGCATGCGCTGATCCTGACCGGGCACTGGACGGGGCACACGGAAATGCTGGAGCGCGGGCTGGAGACGCTGCGCTGGCTGGCTGAGATCCAGACGGCGCCGGGTGGGTATTTCGCGCCGGTGGGCTCCAACGGATTCTACATCCGGGGCGGAGACTCGGCTCGCTACGATCAGCAGCCGCTGGAAGCGTCGGCCATGGTTTCGGCCTGCCTGGAGGCCCATCGGGTGACGGGCGACACCTTCTGGGCGACGCAGGCGCAGATGGCGTTCGAGTGGTTTCTCGGGCGCAACGATCTCGGGCTGCCGCTCTACGACTCGGCGACTGGCGGCTGTCGGGACGGGCTGCACTGGGATCGGGTCAACATGAACGAGGGCGCGGAATCCACCCTCGCTTTTTATCTCGCGCTGACCGAGATGAGGCGGACCCGCGATGCGTTGAAAACCTTCGAAACGACCGTCGCATCCTGATCCATCATGAGCCAGATCAACGTCACCCGCCTCCCGGAGCATCTTACGCCGGATTCCAGGCGGGTCCTCATCCGCCCTTTTCTGCTGCAGGATGCCGGTCGCATTCAGAGCATCTCGCAGCGGGTGCTGAGCCTGAGCGATGCGCAGGTGGACGCGACGCTCGATCTCGTCATGGATGAATTCGGGGCGCGTCACCCCGACATGCGCGGAATTCTGACCCGGCATTTCGAAATGATGAAGCATCAGTTGCCGGGCCACCTGATGCTTTCGCCGGAGCAGAAGCTGTTGCTGGGATCGTTTTTCACCAGCGAATACGCGCTCGAATCGGCGGCGCTCTTCAATCCCTCCATCGTCGCCGCGCCCGATCAGGACGGAGTGCCGGAGGGCGGGGTGCGATTTATCATGAGCTTGCGCGCGACGGGAGAGGGCCATATTTCCTCGATTGAATTTCGGAGCGGAATCATCGATGCCGACAGTAAAATCATTTTCGATCCGGTCGGTCGTTTCGTGACGGAGCCGGAGCGGGTCGAGAGCGCCTCTTTCCACAAAACCCTGTTCCAGCGGAAGTTGAGCGAGATCGATTTCGATAACGAACACACCCGCGCCGTCCTGGAGCCGCTGCCGGAGAACTTCACGCTGCCTCAGCTAAAGGAGGCGCTTTCCATTCTGGAGCAGGGCGAGACGCGGGATATGACGCGCTCGAGCGAGAGCATCATGTTGCTGGCCGAGTCTAATTATCAGACCCGTTTTTCGGATCGTCTGCCGGTAAGTGAGCGGATCATCTTCCCCAGCTCGCCTAGTGAGAGGAACGGAATCGAAGACGCGCGCTTCGTCGAATTCCGCGAGGAAGACGAGCACTTCTGGGCGGCGACCTATACGGCCTACGACGGGCGGGTCATTTTACCGCAGATGATCGAGACGGAAGACTTCCTGACATTTCGGGTGAGCACGCTGAACGGTCCGGCCGCGGCGAACAAAGGCATGGCGCTCTTCCCGCGGAAGATCGATGGCTGCTACGCCATGATCTCGCGGCAGGATAATGAGAATGTCTTCATCATGTTTTCCGAGCATCTGCA
>JBGTNO010000090.1:0-4614 GCA_041743065.1 Chthoniobacterales bacterium | reverse complement strand
TGGCAAACTCGCTGAATGGCTGGGCGACCTGAAGAAAGTGGACCCCGGCAATCGCGACATGACGCTCGCGATGCTGCTCGAAAAATATGCGGCGGCACGAACCGACATTGCGCATTCGACGCGAGTCGGCGAGTTGGGTCGAATCGCGAAATTTCGAGAGCTTTTCCCGCGGCCAATGGACACGTTGGTTGCCCGCGTTCTCAACTCGGACATCGCCGCTTGGGTCGGGCTCGTCGGCAAGGGCAAGCGTCCATCCACCCGCAATCAATTTCGTGCCTTCGCTCGTGCGCTGTTTGACTTTGCCGTGGCCGACACGGTAATCGCCAAGAATCCGTTCGATCCCAAGATCATTCGTAAGGCGAAAAAAGAGCCGATCATTCGGCTGATTCCGTCACCGGAGGAGTTTGAAAGAATCGTCACCGAGATCCGCAAGCCGAGCTGGAAGCTCCAAAAGGGGAAGCACGGTGGTCAGCGTCCGATGACTCAGGATGACAGCGCCGATTTCGCGGAATTTCTTGGGCGAGCGGGCATCGGCCAAGCTGAGGCCGTGGGCCTAAATTGGGAGGACATCGACGAGAAGCGCGATGTCATTCACTACCGGCGCAAGAAAACGGGGCGTGACTTTAATACGCCCATTTTCCCGTGGCTCAAACCGTTGCTCACACGGCTTCGCAAAGAGGCCGGGCCGAATCCGCGCGGGCCTGTCTTCAAGGTGAAGAACGTGAAGAATGCGCTACGCGGCGCAACTGAGCGTCTCGGATTGCCGCACTTTACCCAGCGCAACCTGCGAGCGATGCGCATCAAGCGGCTGTGGGAACAGGGAGTGGATGTGAAGGTGATCGCGCAATGGCAGGGCCATAGCGACGGCGGGAAGCTCATCATGACGACCTACACCGAGGTTTTCGGCAGCAATTCGGAGAGCTACGAACGGGCGCAACTCGCGAAGGCGGCAGCAGCGGAAGCTGCGATGGCTCGAACCGGGCGGCTAAAGAAAGCCGCTTGATCGAGCCTCAGCTTGTCCTCGCGAGGAGGGTTTCCACATCCTCGCCGGGGATGAGTGTCTTTGCCTGGGCCTTGCTTTTGCGTAGAAGTTTGCGGGCGATGAAATTGCGAATCTGACGCTCGCTGACTTTGAGGTAAGCGGCAGCTTCTTTGGCCGTGTAGGTCGCTTGTTGCGGGATGAACTGCTCTTTCTTCATGGGGCGAAGCGATGTTTTGCGGCGCTGGCTCTCATGGGCGCTCGTGCGACGCCCCGTTGCATCCGTTCACTTTTTTTCTGAGGCTGTCCGGGCTGGTGCCGAGAAGGGTGGCCAGCACGTCGGTGAGCGGCTCCTGGACTGCGATCTTGGGAAACAAGTCCTGAACTCGAATGCCGAGCACGCGCGCGAAATACAGCACCTCGAAATCGCCGACCCATACCATTCCGCATTCGATCTTGGCGAGGCTGCTCCGGCTGAGCGTGAAGCCGGCAATTTTCAGGTAATTTGCGAACCGGGACTGCGACCAGCGAAGCTCTTTGCGGCGCCGCCTGATTTCCGCACCCACGACGTTTCGATGTGTCTTTTTCATGTCGGACGATTGTGCTCCTCCGGCCAGACCGCCGGGGATCGAATCGGGAGCATTTCCGTTCTGCGTTTGGCCGCTCTCGGCGTGAGCTTCTCGTGCGCTCATTTCTTCCTCCGCAGCTTGGTGATGTTTTCGTGAAGCGGGAGGCGCGCGTCAAAGGGAGGAAAAAGCTGCGTCACTCCGACCTTCAAAACTTCCGCGAGATAGAAGAGTTCAAAGTCGCCGACCCACACGAGTTGAGCCTCGATCTTCGAGACACTTCCGCGGTCGATGTCCCAGCCGATGATTTGCAGTTTCGCCGCGAGGTCTTTCTGCTTCCAACCATGTTGGTAGCGAAGTTTTCTCACCTGCGGTCCCACAAGGTTGCGGTGCTTTTTTGCGCTCATGTGCGCACAAGCAGAGACGAAAGCGACGAGGCAGAAGCTCCCGTTTGGGAGCCAAATTCAACGGGCGAAAATCACGCCGGCGTGCATGAATATCAGCGCCCTCCACGCCCGGCGGTGTGCCTCCACTTTCGCGGCGAACTTAAACGATTGGCTGGCCACACGGGCGCGCTTCGGGAGCCAGATTCCCGTATCTTCTTGGCGGTCAGCAGGCCGCAAACAGCGTCAAATGTATTTCTGCCGTGGCCGCCGCGACATCACTTCCTTGAGATGGTGGAAAAGCTCGTCGCGGGTCATTTCCAGCACCTTGCAAAAATACAGCGTGTCGTAGTCCAAAATAGGGGCCTGCTGCGCTTCGATCAGCGCAAGTTGCTCCTCGCTGCACTGCCAACCCTCGCTCTGTAGCTTCTCGGCGACTTCGGCCAGACTCCAGCCACGCGCCACCCGGATCGCTTGCAAAGCGGGGCCGAGAGCGTTCTGGACCGCTGGGGCGGGCGCGGGCCGCGCGGCGCGCTTACCAGTGGCGGTCGTTTTCTTGGTCACGTCTTCCGGGTCTCCACGCAAAGTGCGCGGACATGGGGTTCACGAAGTCTTCGGCAGAATAGCCTTCCGAACGACTGCGAGAAGGAGCCGCCGCTTCATTGCTGCGCGGCGGTAGGATTGGCCGGCGGCGGACGGTGCGTGGTGCCCGCCGCGGTCCACTTCGGCGAAGCATCCGAGCACCGAATACGAGCAAACACAAAAACGCGAAAACGACCGCGAAAACATAACCGGAGATGGCGAGTGTGTGTTGCATCGGTGCCGTAGTTTTGTGAACGAAGTATCTGCCTATGCGTGGCCGATTGGCAAGGGCGAAGACGCCAAGCGGTGGCGTGCCTCGAAAATCCCTCGGTCATCGGACCGGTCACTCGATGGACTTGAACAAGTCGCTCCAAGTGCAGCGCAACGCGCGTCTCAGATTGATCAAGACGCCGAAAGTAGGAGTGACGCTGCCGGCTTCGAGTTTCTGGTAATGCCGGCCGCTGAGGTCCACCTGCTCCGCGACCTTTTCTTGGGTCAAACCAGCGGCCTCGCGCAAACGAGCGAGATTTCGACCAAAGGTAAGCAGATGGGACTTCGCAAATGATTTCAGACCCAGAGCGTCCCAGAGTCGCCAATTTCCAAACACGTCACCGCTTGGCGTGTCCGGCGGTTCGGTCTCTGCCAGCTTCCAAAAAGAATGCGGGCCGGCGAATCGCAAGCTCCCCGCGAGTCTGAGCGATCCGACGAAGCGAGAGCCGGAGCGGCCGGCTGAAGGCGGAAGGCGGGCGGAAGCCGTGAGCGGAAGGCGACGCGTAGTCGGAACGCTCAGTCTCGCATCACGACGGGCGGCTGGGATGATCTGACGATCCCGGAGTCCGCGAAGGGAGCGGCAGTTGATCCCAGCGGGGCGGCATTCCACGGACCGAGTTATGTCATTTGCGGAGCCCGCCAATTCTCTTGAAGGATATTGCGCCGATCATACGTCGCCTTGCGGAGGACTTGGATCGCAGGACGGGGAAAATTGTTTGAGGGAATCCGATGCGGCCCTCGTTGAAGATCAGAAGACGGGTTCCGCTCTTGCGACGCTCGTTGGATCAATCGCTGAATGCGTTCTACAATATGCGTTCGGCTCCACGGCCATCGCATTGCCATCCCTGCGTCTGCCGCCCTCGTGCTTTCACTCACTGCGGAGGCCCGCGCGCTGACGATGGATCAGGCGGTGAAGTCGGCGTTGGCGGGGAATCTCGATCGCGACGGCTGGCGCGCGGTCTCTCACTCATCGGGACACACGCCGCTTCGGGTTGGCGCGTAACGGTCGCGGGCGGGCGCAAAATTTGTTTGAGGGATTGGCGGACGCCTGTCGTTAAACTTGGCAAGTTGCTTTCCGGCCCTACGCACACGATTACACGCTGCATTCACTTGAACGCCATCCGCGCCAACCGTTCGCTTCGCATCGTCGCCGTCATGGCGGCGATTTTGGGATGGTTCGTTCTGTCGAATCATTGCGCACTGGGTTTGATGACTGGTTCACGGGCCGCGGCGGATGAGCACAAGTGCTGTCACAATAGAGCCGGCGCCCCGGAGAAATCCGTGCCTCCCGACCAGTCGGGGCCGGCGTGCTGCAAGGGTTTGAATGCGGTGGTGCCCGGTGCAGTTCAGGTCGGTGCCCAGGAGCCTGTCCTCACGCATCTCGTATTTGAAGCCGCGTGGGTTGCGATGCACGCCGCCGAGAAGGCCGATGTGGTTTCCTACGTGGGCGATACTGGCCCGCCGCCGCACGCGGCCTCGTTTAGCGAACTCGTCCTGCATCGGAGCCTGCGCTCGCACGCTCCGCCTTTCCTCTCGTAGCGACGCGGCACCCGCCAGCGGCGGGAAGTCCAGTCGTGTCGCCGCGCAGCCCTGCGCCCGTGCGGGCGCGGTGTGTCCGCGTGTCATCCGCTCCATCCGCACCTTCGCATTTCGCGCACGCCTGTCCGCGAGATGCGCCGGCCAAAAAACCAACGGCAGGCAAGAAATCAGCCATCACCTCAAAAACATGAAAATCAAATCCACCATCGCCATCCTCGCTGCTGTCCTTCTGGGCAGCACTTTCGCCATCGCCGACTCGGCCACTCCGAAGGGCGTGCCGAAAGACTACCCGCTC
>JBGTNO010000089.1:0-7619 GCA_041743065.1 Chthoniobacterales bacterium | reverse complement strand
GCACCTCATCGCACTCGATCGCGCCCGACTGCCGCTCGCGACGCCGCGGCGCGCTGGGCGGCTTCACCAGCGTGATCTTCCGGCGCTCCTTCAGCGCGGCCAGCCCTTCACCCGTCAGCTCAATGACCGGAAACCGGTCCGCACTCTGCCGCATCAATCCGAGCCGGATGAGCTCCCGTCCGATCGACTGCCAGTCCTGCTTGCTGTTTTCGCTGCCCACCCCAAAAACGCTCAACTCCGCGTGCCCCCACTTCTGCACATTCGCCGTGGGGTTTCCCAGCAACACTTCGATCAGATGATTCAGACCAAACCCGAAGCCATGGCGCTGGCGCACGCGATAGACACACGAAAGCAGTTTCTGCGCGGCCAGCGTGCCGTCGAAACGTTCGCGCGGCGAAAGACAGTTATCGCAAGCCCCGCAGCCGGTGTCCGGCCAGCTCTCGCCGAAATAGCCGAGCAGATCGACCCGCCGACAGCTCGCCGATTCCGCGTAGTGCACCATCTGCTGGAGCTGTTGGCGCGCCGCCGCCCGCTCCTCCGGATCGTTCTTTTCGTCGATGAAATGAATCTGCTTCGCCACATCGCCCGCGCTGAAAAGCAGCAGACAATCGCTCGGCAATCCATCACGCCCCGCCCGCCCGGTTTCCTGATAGTAGCCCTCGATGTTCTTCGGCAGATCGTAGTGAATCACGAACCGCACGTTTGGCTTATCGATGCCCATCCCAAAGGCGATCGTCGCGCAGATCACCCGCACCTCGTCGCGCACAAACCGATCCTGATTCCGCGCGCGTTCTCCATTGGAGAGCCCCGCGTGATACGGCACCGCCTTGAAACCATCGCGCACCAATTTCTCCGCCACGCCTTCCGCCGCCTTTCGGCTCTGGCAGTAAATAATCCCGCTCTCCCGCGGCCGCGCCCGCACCTCCGCCAGCACCTGCCCGTAGGCCTTTTGCTTCGGGATGACGCGGTAGTTCAGATTCGGCCGATTGAAGCTGGCCACGTATTGCGGCGCATCTTCCAGCCGAAGCTGCTTCACAATATCCTGCCGCACCCGCTCCGTCGCGGTGGCCGTCAGCGCCAGCAGCGACGCGTCGCCACAGATCTCGCGCAGCGAGGCCAGCTTCCGGTATTCCGGCCGGAAATCGTGTCCCCATTCGCTGATGCAATGCGCCTCGTCCACCGCGATCAGGCGCACTTTCCACTGCGGCAGCGCCTCCAGAAAATACGGCAGCATCAGCCGCTCCGGCGCCATGTAGAGCAGGCGGAACTCGCCGTTATAAACCGCCGCCAGACGCTTCTTCGACTCACCCTGCGCCAGCGACGAATTCATATAGGTCGCCGGGATCCCCGCCGCCGTGAGCGCGTCCACCTGATCTTTCATCAGCGCGATCAGCGGGGAAATAACCAGCGTCAATCCGTCGCCCAGCACCGCCGGGAGCTGATAGCAGAGCGATTTGCCGCCACCCGTCGGCAGCAACGCGAAGACGTCCCGCCCCGCCAGCACATCGCTCACGATCTCGCGCTGGAGCGGGCGGAACGAGTCGAATCCGAAATGTTTTTTGAGCGCTGGCTCCAGCGCCGGAGTCTTCACCGCCATGCCCATATCCATGCCGGATTGCGCGCTCCGCTACTAGTGGAAAAATTTCTCCGCCCCCAGCCCGCCCAGCGCGATCAACCCGATCAGGACCCCCCACGCCAGCGCCCCCAGCCCATGCCCAATGACGACCAGTAAACCATCCCGCTCCATCATGCCCGCCGCCAGCAGCACGATGGAAAACGCCGGCAGCGTGTTCGAAAACGGCACCGGCAGCGGCAACGCCAGGAACAGCCCGCCCGCCGCCAGCGACACCCCGATCAATTGAATCATCCGCGTCTGCTGGAGAAACTTCATCCGGGGCTTCACCACGCGTTCCATCCGCTCCGCGACCTTGATGCCGCCGTTAATGACCCGCTTCAGCACCGAAGGGCTCAGGTGACGCTGCCGAATGAAACGCGGCAGCCACGGCTCCCGCCGCAGCGCGATCCGCACTCCCAAAAACAGGATCGCCATCCCAAAGGGCGTCGAAGCCCCTGGCAGCAGTGGCAGCACAAACGGCGCCGCCATCAGCACCACCAGCACCGCGACGCCGCGTCCCTTGAGCTGTTTCTCGATCTCCCACACCGTCATGCCCCGGCCGTCGGAATCCGCCAGCAGCGCCCGCAGTTCTTCCGAAAGTCGGCGGCGATCGCTCCACGCTTCCTCGATCGTTTCAGGTTCGCTCATATCGTGACCCGCCGCAGCACCGCCGTCAGAAATTCCAGCCGCGGAGTTTCCACCCCGGCCGCCCGCGCCCGCCGCAGCGGTTCCGCCCAGATCGCGTCCACCTCCACCGGCCGCCCCGCTTCCCAATCGATCAAACTCGAAGGCCGATACGGCCCCATCCCGCGGGAGCGCTCGATCTGAAAATCCGCGTAGCTCTCCTCCAGCGAAAACCCGAGCGCGTTGGCGGCGGCGATCGTTTCCCGCATGAGTCCGCGCGTCACTCGCATCAGCTCGTCGTCGCCCAGGATCGTGTCCACCGTGATTCCTCCGCCCGCGACCGACAGCCCATTAAACGGAATATTCCAGACCAGCTTGCGCCAGCGTTCCTCGGCGAGGTTGGCCACCGCTTTCGTCTCGACGCCCGACTCCGCAAAGGCCGCCACCACGTCGCTCGGCTCCGCCCCATCGAGCGCCCCGATCGAGAGCGTGCCCTGCCCGTAATGCTCGACCACGCCCGGCGCCACCCGGTTCAGACACACAAAACACAGCCCGCCCAGCACCCGCTCGCGACCGAAAAGTTCACCCAGCGCGTCATCGCTCCCAAGGCCATTTTGCAACGTGAGCCACCGCGTCTTTTCACCCAGCAAAGGCCGCAGCATTCGCTCGAACTCCGCATTCGCCGTCGCCTTCAGCCCGATGATCACCAGATCGCACCGCCCGATCTGCTCCGTCGAGGCATGCGCCTGGATGTGATGGAACCTCTCTTCCTTTTCCTCCGAACGAATCCGCAACCCCCGCTCGCGCACCGTCTCCAGATCGCTCCGCACCAGGAAATGCACGTCCTGCCCTGAGCCGAGCAGGCGCGTGCCATAGAAGCACCCGACCGCACCCGAGCCGACGACAGCAATTTTCCCCAGCGAATTCACCGGCGCATCATCGAAACTTTCCCAGAACTCGGCAACCCGCAATCTGGGGAGCACACGCGTCCCGCGTGTTGGTCTCAGCGTCTCGCCGAGACCCCGGGCGGGCACCATCCGTCCGAGGATTCGGCGAGACGCCCAATCCGACACGCGGGACGCGTGCGCTCCCCAAGGCTCCTTGCCAAGACCGCCCGCCCTGCTGTTAGGTTTAGCTCCGATGCGCACCATCCCATTGCTCGACCGCGCCCGCTTCGACGCCGTTCTCTTCGATCTCGACGGCGTCCTCACCTCCACCGCCTCCATGCACGCCCGGCTCTGGAAGAAGATGTTCGACGAATATCGCGCCCATCTCGTCTCCGAGGGCGAGAAATCTTTCCCCCCCTTCGAGATCGAAAATGACTACCGCCCCTACGTTGACGGCAAGCCGCGCTACGATGGCGTTCGCTCCTTCCTCGCCTCGCGCGACCTTACGCTGCCGGACGGTGAATCGAGCGACAGTCCCGGCTTCAACACCGTCTGCGCACTCGGCAACCGGAAGGATTCCTACGTCACCGGCGCGTTGGCTGAAGGCGGCGCGGAGACTTTTCCCAGCTCGATCGAGTTCCTCAAAATTGCGCTCAATGATGGCTGCCTCACCGCCGTCGTCTCCTCCAGCCGCAACTGCCAGCTCGTCCTCCAGGCGGTCGAAATTGAGGATCTTTTCGACGTCCGCATGGACGGCCGGGTCGCCGAAGAGCGCGGCCTCGCGGGCAAACCCTCCCCCGAAACCTTCCTCACCGCCGCTTCCGATCTCGGCGTGCCGCCCGAGCGCTGCATCGTCATCGAGGACGCCATCGTCGGCGTCGAAGCGGGGGTCGCCGGGAACTTCGGTTTCGTGCTCGGCATCGCCCGCCACGGCGACGATTCGGAACTGAAAAATGCCGGCGCCCACCTCGTCGTCACCGATCTCGAAGAGACGCTCAGCCCCGCAGACTCCTAATCCTGCTCTTACTCGTAATCTTAATCTCCCAGTAAACAGAACAGATTAAGATTACGAGTAAGAGCAGGATTAAGAGAAAACGCCTTTCCCATGCTCCAACGTAAAGTTCAGCCGCTCCCGCAGCACATTTATCCCGCCCACGACTGGCGGCTCATCGAGACCAAATTCGTGCCCGGCCTGCTCCCCCAGGTGGAAACGCTTTTCTCCACCTCCAATGGTTTTCTCGGCATCCGCGGCTGTCACGAGGAAGGCCATCCCGTCCATCAGAGCGGCGTGATGATCAACGGTTTCCACGAGACCTGGCCCATTGTTTATGGCGAAGAAGCGTTCGGTTTCGCCCGCACCGGCCAGACCGCCGTCAACGTCCCCGACGGCAAAATTCTCCGCCTTTATGTCGATGACGAGCCGTTCGATCTCGCCTCGTCCACCGTCGCCAGCTACCGCCGCGTGCTCGACATGCGGCGCGGTTTTCTCGACCGCGACATCGTCTGGGAAAAAGGCTCCGGCAAACAAATCCGCATCCGCTCGCGGCGGCTCGTTTCCTTTGTCCACCGGCACAACGCCGCCATCCAGTTCGAAGTCACCCTGCTCAATTGCGATGCCCCCGTCGTGATCTCCTCCGAGCTGATCTATACGCCGGACAAGCACGATCGCGAGACCGATCCGCGTGGCAGCCGTAAATTCCAGGACCGCGTGCTGCTTCCGCAAGGCCATTACGCGACCGAGCTGCGCGCCGTGCAGAGCTACCTCACCCGCACCAGCCGCATGACCCTGGCCTGCGGCATCGACCATGTGGTCGAGAGCGAGTCGCCCTGGAGCAGCCGGACGGTGGACGAAGAAGACCGCGGCCGCGTCATCTTCGCCGCCGAGGGCAGGATGGGGCAGCCCTTCAAGGTCACCAAGTTCATGACCTATCACGTCTCCGACAGCCGGCCCGCCGCCGGCCTGCGTGAGCGCACCGAGCGCGCGCTGGATCGCGCCGTGCACGAGGGTTTCGACGCCCTGCTGGAAACGCAACACGATTTTCTGGGCCAGTTCTGGAGCGATTCCGACGTAAAAGTGGACGGCGACATCGCGCTGCAGCAGGTTCTCCGGTTCAACCTTTTCCACATCTGCCAGGCCAGCGCGCGCGCCGACAGCGCCGGCGTTCCCGCCAAAGGCCTCACCGGACACGGCTACGAAGGTCAGTATTTCTGGGACACCGAAATCTACGTCCTGCCTTTTCTAACCTATACCTCCCCGCGCGTGGCCCGCAATCTCCTGCGCTTTCGCTACCGCATGCTGGAAAAGGCCCGCCAACGCGCCCGCGAGGTGAATCAAAAAGGAGCGCTCTTCCCCTGGCGCACCATCAACGGCGAGGAAGCCTCCGCCTATTACGCCGCCGGCACGGCGCAGTATCACATTAATGCCGACATCATCTATGCGCTGAAAAAGTATGTCGATGTCACCGGCGACACCGATTTTTTGTATAAAGAAGGCGCGGAGATGCTGGTGGAGACGGCCCGGCTGTGGTTTGACCTCGGGTTCTTCTCCACCTATCACGACGGCCATTTCGTCATCAACGGCGTCACCGGACCGGATGAGTATAATACCGTCGTTAATAACAACACTTACACCAACCTGATGGCGCGCGAAAATCTCTGGTACGCCGCGCGCACCCTCCAGAAAATTCGCGACCACGAACCGCGCCGCTTCGCCGCGCTGCGACACGATCTCGGCTTGGAGGATCACGAACTCAACGACTGGGAACGAGCCGCCGACCAAATGTTCATCCCTCGCGACGAAGCGGCGCGCATTCATTTACAGGATGAAGAGTTTCTCAAACTGGAGCCTTGGGATTGGGAGAACACTCCCGCCCACCAATATCCCCTGCTGCTGCATTACCATCCCCTCGTCATCTACCGCCATCGCGTGATCAAGCAGGCCGACGTCGTGCTGGCCATGCTGCTGCTGGGGGACGAATTTTCGCTCGAACAGAAGCGCCGCAATTTCGATTTCTACGATCCGCTGACCACCGGCGATTCCTCGCTCTCGGTCTGCATCCAGAGCATCCTCGCCTTCGAGCTGGGCTATTCCGAGAAGGCCCGGGAATACAGCCGCTACGCCCTGCTCATGGATCTCGCGGACATCGGCGTGAACGTCCACCACGGCTGTCACATCGCCTCGATGGGCGGCACCTGGATGGCGACCGTCTATGGCGCGGCCGGCATGCGCGATTACAATGGTCAGATCAGTTTCGATCCGCATCTGCATACCGAGTTCAAGTCGATGCAATTCAAGGTCAAGGTCCGCGGCCGGCAGCTTGCCGTGGCCATCAGCGTGGAGGAAAAGGCCGTGACCTATCACCTGTTGCGCGGAGCAGGCCTGACCATCCAGCATCAGGGCGAGGAGGTGGCGCTGGAGCGCGACGTGCCAGTCAAAAAGCCGGTCAAGCAGGAAGCGAACGGCGAGCTTCAGCAGCCCGTCCCCTCGACCCCCGCCCCCGCCAAGATCGCCGAGCACGCCGAATGAGCTTTCACCCCCGTGGCGCAAGCTTCCAGCTTGTCATCCAAATCCGCACGAGCGCGGCGATCTGTCTAATCCTATTCGCCTCTCTCCACCCCTGCCTAGCCGCCCCCCGCCGCTTCCAGTTTCCGGCCGATACCTTTGCCTTCTCGAATGACACGGTCTTTGTCTATGGCACCGATGAACTAGGCACACTCACCGTCGCGCGACGAGACAAGGAGCCCGAGTTCACCCATCGCTGCTTCGTGCTCGCCCGGGCGACCATCCAGTTTTTCAAGTTCGCGCGTTTCGACGCGTCACTCCCGAAAGCGAGTGACGACGACTATCGCAAAATGGTGCGCCACGTCTCGCGCATCCCGACCTGGTTTTCCCAACGGGAACTCTCCGATCGGGTGATCGTGCCGGGTTACCCTAACCTCTACCAATTCACCAAGGGACGCCAGGGCATGCTCAAGCAGGAACTAGGCAATTGGCTGCCGACCTATTTCCGCTGGGGCAATCAGCGCATCATGATGCCCATCCCGCGCGGCGGCCAGGAGCGGCTGGCGGACTGGTTGATCGGGCGCATCGACGAGGGACGACCCTCGGCCGTGTTTCTGGTGCGCTTTCCCTACATGAATCACGTCGTGCTGCCGCATGCCTACCAGCGCGAGCCGAACGGAGACCTCGATTTCACCGTTTACGATCCCAATTCACCGGGCGAGGACATCGCGCTGCGCTACCGCGCCGCCGAACGCAGTTTCGACCTGCAGAAGCGCTGGTATTTCCCGCACGGCGGCCGTGTCAATGCGTTGCGCGTTTACCTCTCGCCCTTCCACTAACAAGGAGCGCGGACATCCTGTCCGCCTCGTTTTTCTGAATGGCTTTGGGTGGAGGGCATGATGCCCGCGCTCCCTGTTTTTTGAACTCTCAACCCTCACCCATAAACTCTCAACTACCCACCCTGTGTCACCGACCAAAGACGAGATCGTCG
>JBGTNO010000088.1:0-3036 GCA_041743065.1 Chthoniobacterales bacterium | reverse complement strand
CGGCGGAGGCGGTGGCGAACTCCACGCTGGTGAAGTGCGCCTGGTGCGGCGGCGACGCGAATTGGGGCCGCATCATGGACGCGGTGGGCTACTGCGGCGCGCGAGTCCGCGAGGAGATGATCGATATTTACTACGACGGCGTGCTGGCGGTGCAGAACGGCATGGCGGGCTCGACCCCCTTCGACAAGCTGCTCGATGTGGTGAAGCGGCGGCGGTTTACCGTGACGGTGGACCTCAATTTCGGCTCGGGCGATTACTCCGTTTTCACTACGGATCTCACGCCCGAGTATGTAAAATTCAACATGGGCGAGTGAGCGGCGCCCGAGAAATCTATCCCCAGTATGCGCTATAAAGAATTGATCGACCGGGCCGATGTGCTCATCGAAGCCCTGCCGTTTTTGCAGCGGTATCGCGGGCAGACGTTTGTCATCAAATATGGCGGCAGCGCCATGGAGGATGAGCAAATCGTGGAGCGTTTCCTGCGCGACGTCGTCTTTCTGGAGGCGGTGGGAATCAATCCCGTGCTGCTCCACGGCGGCGGCAAGGCCATTACCACGAAGATGCGGGAAGCGGGCATGAAGGCCGCTTTCGTGGACGGCTTGCGCGTGACGGATGAAGCTTCCATCCGGCTGGTCGAGGACACGCTCGACGGCGAGATCAACCCGCGCATCGTCAAGACGATCAACGAGTTCGGCGGGCAGGCGGTCGGCCTCTCCGGGAAGTCGATCCTGATCGCGGAGAAAATGGCGCCGCGCCTGAACGCGAAGAAGGAAGAAACCGATCTCGGTTTCGTCGGCGAGGTGGTTGGCCTTTCGCTCGAGGCCGTCCGCCAGGCGGTCGATAGCGAAAAAGTGCCGGTCATTTCACCGATCGCGACCAATGCGGAGGGCCTCGCCCTGAATGTGAATGCCGACATCGCCGCCGGAGCCATCGCCGGAGAATTGCGGGCGGCGAAGCTGATCTACATCAGCGACGTGCTCGGCATCATGCGCGATCCGGCCGAGCGCGATTCGCTGATTCCGTCGGTCAACCGCCAGGTGATCGAGAAGCTGATCAAGGAAGAGATCATCGAGGGCGGGATGCTCCCGAAAGTGGAGTCGGCCAGCAAAGCGCTCGGCGCGGGCGTCGGCAAGGTGCACCTCATCGACGGGCGCATTCCCCACTCGCTGCTGCTGGAAATTTTCACCAATAACGGCATCGGCACCGAGATTCTGCCTTGAGCGATTCTTCGCCCATGGAAACGCGGGAACTTTTCGATCGCTATGTCGTGCCCAATTACGGGCGGTTTCCTCTCGCGCTCGCGCGGGGCGAGGGCTGCCGCGTGTGGGACGAGGCGGGAAAGTGCTATCTCGATTTCGGAGCCGGCATCGCCGTCACTTCACTGGGCCACGCGCATCCGCGGCTGATCGAGGTGATGGCCGAACAGGCCGCGCGGCTGGTCCACACCTCGAATCTCTACTACACCCGCCCCCAGGGCGAGCTGGCGCGGCGGCTGGTCGAGGTGGTGGACATTCCCGGAAAAGTTTTCTTCTGCAACAGCGGCGCCGAGGCCAATGAGGCCCTGCTCAAGCTCTCGCGCAAATACGGCCACGAGAGCGTCCCGCCGCCGCCCCGGCACACCACCGGCGAGCTGAGCGGCCGGGCGCGGCACCGGCACCACGTCATCACTTTCCGCGGCTCCTTCCACGGGCGCACTTTCGCGGGCATCTCCGCCACCGGGCAGGACAAGGTCAAGACGGGCTTCACGCCGCTGCTCGAGTCGTTCAGCCATCTGGAGTTCAACGATGCGCCCGCCGTGCTCTCCGCGATTACGCCGGAGACCGTGGCCATCATGGTCGAGCCCGTGCTCGGCGAGGGCGGCATTCATCTGGCCGAAGCGCATTTTCTCCGCCAGTTGCGCACCATCTGCGACGACTATGGCCTGCTGCTTTTCTTCGACGAAGTGCAGTGCGGCCTCGGCCGGACCGGCGACTGGTGCGGCTGGAAAAGTATCGCGCCCGACGTGGTGCCCGATGGCGTCAGTTGGGCCAAAGGCATCGCCGGCGGCTTTCCGCTGGGCGCGGTCTGGATCCGCGACCACGCGGTCGAGATGAAGACCGGAGAAAAGAAAAGCCTCGCCGACATCCTCGGCCCCGGCTCGCACGGTTCGACCTTTGGCGGCACCCCGCTGGTCTGCGCCGGCGCGCTCGAGGTGCTGCGGGTGATCGAGGAGGAAAAGCTGCTCCAAAACGCCCGGACGCTCGGGGCCTATGCCGTCCAGCGCCTGGAGATGCTCCCCTCCCCGCCGATCGCGGAAGTGCGCGCGCTCGGACTGATGATCGGCATCGAGCTCGCCGAGGACTTCGGCTCGGCCAACGACCGCGCGCCCAGTCTGCAACTGGTCGATCGCCTGCACGAGGCCGGGATGCTCAGCATTCCCGCCGGTAATCACACCATTCGCTGGCTGCCGCCGCTCAACGTCACCCGCGCGGAAATCGACGCGGCCATTGACATCCTGGCGCGGGTCTTACAGAAATCCGTATGAAGAACCTGCTGTCGATCGAGGCGCTCAGCGTGGACGAGATTCAAGATGTCGTCCGGCGGACCGGCGAAATGAAGGCGGAACGCGGCCATCACGCCGAGCATCCACTGCGGCATCAGTGCTGGGCCATCATGTTCAGCAAATCCTCCACCCGCACCCGTGTGAGCTTCGAAGTCGGAATCCGCGAACTCGGCGGCGACGTCATGTTTCTTTCCGCCAACGACATTCAGCTCGGGCGCGGCGAGCCGATCAAGGACACCGCCCGCGTGATGGGCCGCATGATTCACGGCGCGGTCATCCGCACCTTCGCGCAGAAGGATGTGGAGGATTTCGCGAAATATTCCGGCATCCCCACCATCAACGCGCTGACCGACGACGAGCATCCCTGCCAGATCCTGGCCGACCTTTTCACCATCGAGGAAAAACGGGGCGGTATCGCGGGTAAAACCATGTGTTTCATCGGCGATGGCGCCTGAAATATGGCCAACTCCTGGATCTGGGCGGCGGCCCGGCTC
>JBGTNO010000087.1:0-5979 GCA_041743065.1 Chthoniobacterales bacterium | reverse complement strand
CCGCGAGCACGCCGCGTCCGGAGAACCCCTGGAGTGCCTCCGCGAAAAGCAGGGTACCTTTTTCCAGGGCGAAACGGCCCACATAGGTGAAGGCGGAGTTGGCCCGGACGTCGGCCGGCGGCGATTGGGAAATTTCCACTGGGTTGCGAACCAGAGTGACGGGAACGTGGTCGGGAAGATACGGTCGCATGACGCCAAGACTATGTTCGGACACGCCAATAAAGTGGGAGAGGCGCCGGTCGAGATGCAGGATTCGATTCTGGACGACGGTTCGCAGGCTGCGCCAGGTTTTGTGAAGATAGTTTCGCCGGTCGCAGTTGGTCGTCAGGCAGTCGAGTGAGAGCGGCGTGCGATGGCAAAGGGCCGCGTCTTTGTGCACAAAAAAACCGCCGGTCGGGCAGGTGATGAAGAAGTCGTGCAGCGTGAGGGCCACCTTGAAGCCCGCGCTCAGAGCGCAATCGATGGTGGACGACGAGAGCGCCTTCGTGAATGTGTGAAAATGGATGATGGTGTCCGCGGGGCGTTTCGTCTTCAGCACTTCGGAGAAAGCCGCGGCGGCCGACCGGTTCAGCACGCCATTCGCGATGGCCCGCAGACGGTTCGGATCGTGGACGATTTCTTCCTGGTCCAGGCAAATGGTTTTCACGTTCCCGGTCGCGGCGAGGGCGGCATCCACGGGGCCGACGGCGCTAAAGTAGGTGACCTTAAACCCTCGCGCCGCCAGGGCGCGAGCCGAGGTGATGGCGACAAAAGCCGAGCCTCCAGTCACGCTGGCCTGGTCGTTGACGACGATGACTTCCATGGCGGTGGCCTAGTTTCCCGCGAGGGTTTTTTCGCTGGTTTGAAAGCCGACTTTACGAAGGCGCGCCAGGTAGCGGGGCAGGTTATACAGTCGGTAGCGAAGACGGGCCGCTTTCCGGCGCAGGGCCGACCGCTGCCGCGGAAGGTGACGGTTCACAATGTCGCGGAACTCCTGTCTAGTCAGATCGACATCACTAGACAACTGCCCGGCGCGGATGCGGAAGCGGCCCACTTCGAAAGGATCGTATCGGAAACCGCAGCCGAGGGCGTAGGCGCGCACCCAGAAATCCAGATCGGCGCAGAGGCGGTAGGTGAGATCGAATTCCCCCAGGGCTTCCGTGACGTCGCGGCGGAACATCATCCCCTGCTGATTGATCGGGCTGATGATCTCGTGCAGCACGCCGGGAATATAGCGGGGATCGTGCTCGGTGGTGATGAAGCCCAGCGACCGGCCCCGCTCGTCGATCCGCCGGACATCGCCGTAGAGCACGCCTTCCGGGCGTGCTCGAGCCCAGTGTCGGCGCGCGGCTTTAGCGAAACCTGGCGTGAGTTCGTCGTCGTCGTTGATATAGGTAAACCAGTCCCAGTCGAGTGATCGCGCCGCGTCCAGGCCGGCATTGAGCGCGCCATAGATGCCGCCCGCCGGGCCGGCATCGGTCACGACGCGGCATTTCGGAAACCGAGCCGCCAGCTCGTCCACGCGGGAGGCGGGGCAGGAGAGCAGGTGCAGGATTTCGAGGTCGAGGGCCTCGACCTGAGCCCGCGAGCGCTCCAGGAAGAGGCTGTCTCCCAGCGTGGGAGTGATGACCAGCACGGTGTTCTTCATGTTTCCAAAGGGGTCGCGCCACCCGGCTTGGAAGCCGTCGTTTCTCCGCGGCGAACAGGATGCGCGCGGAAATAGCGGGCGGTTTCCAGGACGCTGCCCAGCATATTAAAAGGAAGGAAAGCCACGATCAGCCCGAGGACGACGCCGGCCTGGGCCATGCTGCCCGACCACCAGATCATGAGGGGCACGGCGACCAGCGCATTGGCGACGGAGTAGAGAGTGAGGCGGCGCACCTCGGACACGCCGGCGAGCAGAAAGCCAAAGGTCTGCTGGAGAAAAAGAAGCGCATTCCAGCCGCACAGCAGCCAGATGAGGAGCGGGGAGGGCAGGGTGCCCGCGGCCACGTCCCCGACCCAGACCTTCAGGATCCACGGTGCGAAGGCCGCGCCCAGGATCATCGGCAGGATCGTCAGGCCGCCACAGGCCAGGATCGAGCGGAGAAGAGTGCGGCGGATCCAGCCGAATTCTCCCCGCGCCTTCGCCTCGGAGTAGGCGGGCCAGAGCGGCAGCATGAACGCATTTTGCACGACGGCAAAAAGGTTAAACAGACGCTGGCACAGATTGAAAGGGGTGACCGCGGCAGCTCCGAGACTGGAAGAGATGATGATGGCGGGCAAGGAATAGACGACGGTGCTGAGCACCTGCTGGACACTGAAGAGAGCCCCGAGCCCCAGCAGTTCCTTCAGCACGCCCAGTTGACAGGCAAACCCCCGGAAAGTGAGCCAGCCCAGAGGCCGCAGCAGCGTCGCCAGCAGCGCGGCGTTGGCCAGCACGGTCGGAATCGTGGCCGCCAGCACGATGACTCCCAGGGAGGCATTCATCCGGGCGGCCACGAACAGCGCCGCCAGGCCGGCCACGTTACCGAGAGCCTGGCTGGCATTATGCATCCACCCTTTCTGCAAGCCGTAGGCGAGGCGCTGAGCCAGTCCCAGGGGGAAATTAGCGCAGAATGAAATCGCCATGACCGCCATAGCCAGCGGAGCCTGGCTGATCACACCGCGGTCACCGAGGCCGAAGATGGGGGTCGGATCCAGTGCGAGGGAGAGGGGAATCAGGCCCAGCGCCAGGAGCAGGGCGACGCCGGATAAAAAAGCGAACGCGCTGTTAAAGAGCACGCGGGCCTCCCGGCGGTCCTCGAGGGAAAATGCCTCGGCAATCCTGTTCTGCACGCCAATCCCGACGCCAAGATCGGCAAAATTGATGAGGTAGATCACGCTGTTGAGAGTCATCCACAAGCCAAACGCCTCCGGCCCGAGGACGCTGAGCGCGATCGGGACCTGCAGGAGCTGACAGACGATGCCCACGCCGCGCGAAGCCAGTGAGGTCAGAAAGAAAAGACCGAACGATTTCCCCCGGCCCGAGGAGAGAAGACGCTGGATCAGACTAAGCAGGAGCGCCTTCATCGCTGGACAAGCGCGGGGGAGTGGCCGCGCGCGACGCTCTGCAGGATCGGAGTCAGCTGGGGGACGATCACTTCGGGGCGGAACGCCTTGGCCCGCCGCGCACCTTGCTGCGCGAGATGCCGGCGGGTCTCGGGATGGGTGATGAGCCGGGCGAGCACCTCGGCCAGAGCGGAGGGAGAGGCCGCTGGATCCAGCAGGCAGGAAGTGGAAGCGTCGGCGATCTCCAGCACGCCGCCGTGCGCCAGGGAGACGACCGGCAGACGGGCGTCCATGGCCTCGACAAATCCGATGCCGAAAGGTTCCGGCTCGGCGTTGGGCTGGCAATAGACATCCGAGGCCGCCAGGAGCTGGCGCACATCGTCCCGATGCCCGAGGAAGCTGACCCGGTCCCGCAGACCCAGGGCGGCCGACCGCTGAATCAGTTCCGCCAGAAACCGTTTCTGCTGCGGCTCTTCGCCGCCGCCGACGATCAGGCCATGCCACCCGGGGACGCCGGTGAGAAGTCCCAGAGCTTCGAGATGGAGGGAGAGACCTTTCCATCTTTCGATGCGGGACGACTGGATGATGACGCATGATTCCTCCGCCAGGCCCAGGCTGCGGCGCATTTCCCGGCGGGTGCCGGGAGAGATGTCGTGCGCGGCGACGGGGCAGGGGAGCACGCAATGAGGGGGAGGGTCGAGAAACTGCCGGGGCAGGGAAGCGGCCGTGAAGGCACTGTTGCATATGACCAGTTGCGGCCGCTGGCGCGCCGCCACTCTCTCCACTAGGCGGGCCCGGCTCTTCTCCGTCGCTTTATTATGCATCCAGAAGACCACCGCGGGTCCTGTTCGCCGCGCGACCGGGCTGAAGTGCGCCAGGCTCCAAGCGGAGTGGAAGATCACCACCTCGTAGCGTTCCCGCAGGATCAGATCGCGGAGGAGCCCGCGAGCGCGCAGAAGCTGCCAGGGATAGCGGGTCTTGACCGGACAGATCGGATGCACGGCCGCGCCGGTCGCGGCCAGGCGTCGAGAGGCCTGCCGCTGGAAACACAGGGCAAATTCATGGGTGATGCCGGGAGTGAGATGGCGGAACCGGGCCAGTGTCTCCAGCATGACTTCGATGCCGCCAAAGGCATCGCCACTGTGAAAATGGAGCACCTTCATGAGGAAGCGGTTTCCCCGCCGACCGGGCCGGGTTCGCGGAGAAGCCGCCGCGGAGAAGCCGCGATACATTGCAGAATGAGGGCGGCGGTGATGGCGATTTCCACGCGGTGAGACCCGGAGAAGGGGCTCATCAGCAGACTGAAAAATCCGTGGCAGAGAAAGAAGAGCACAAACGGAAGAAAAGTCTGAAAGGGCAGCTCCACGGCGGCCAGATAGATCGCGATCACCAGCAGCAGGCCATAGACGATGAAGAAGGCGGCCCCGAAAATGCCTCCCTCAGCCAGACTGACGAGGAGCTGGGAGTGGATGGCCGTGGTTTCCGCGTCCGTGTCGTCGAACCCGCCCACGCGCGCGAGCTGCGCGTTGATTTTCCGGATTTCCAGGAACTCATCCATGACGCCGGTATTGCTGAACCAGGAACCATACCCAATGAGCGGAGACGCCAGAAAAGCCTCGCCCGCGGCCTGCAGCATGGCGGAACGCTCCGCATTCGAGCGGGAGGCGCGATCGTCCGAAGGGTGGATGAGGTGGCGGGTGGCCAGAGGAGCCAGCAGCAGGGCCGTGAGGACGCCGGCGCCGAACAGGACACGCCGGAGAGTCCTGGGAAACCAGCGCAGGCTGAGGAGTCCGGCCGCGCAGAGGCAGAGGACGGTCATGCCGCGGAAGTCGAGGTAGAAATGCGCCACCGCCGCCGAGAGGAGCGCGATTATCGCTCCCGGCGGCCCGAGCAGCCAGGAACCCGCCAGGATCAGCGCGAGGGTCAGGGGTGTTCCGAAGCCGAACTTCCACCAGTCGCCAAAGAGCGGACCGAAGAGCAGCGGCTCCAGCACCCCCGCCACCAGCCCCCATGCGAGAGCGCCGGTCACCCGCGGCGCGGCCTGGAGGAGAAAGGCGAGCGCGCAGATATCGAGCCCGAGAAAGATCATGCGGCTCCAGCCGCGCATCATGTCGCCCGCCGAACTGCCTCGAAGCAGATCGGACAAGACATAGCCTCCGAGACCGATGGCCTGGCAAGCCAGCAGCAGCAGCAGCACCCGCGGGGCCTCCACGCCAAAAGGACTCCAGCCCGAGAGCACCACGAAAAGCGCGAGCCATCCCAGGAACAGAAGAATGACGACTTCGCTCACCGGCATCAGCCCGACCAGGCGGATCGAGAACGGGTTGAGCGCGCCGATCAGGAAGGCGGCGGTCATGGCCAGCCGCTCCCCTTTGCCCTGGAAAGCGGAGCCGGCGTCCGCGGCGAGGACGGCGGGGTGAGGGGAAACCGGAATCATGAGGCGGCGGCCACGGAGGAAGCCTTCCGGTTTTCTTCCAGCAGCCTTCGGTAAAGACCGGTGTAAGCAGCGGCCTGGTGGTCCAGCGAGTAACGGGTCAGCATGGTCTGCCGCGCGTTCGCTCCCAGGTTTCGCGCCTGCTCCGGGTCGCTCAGCAGGCGCAGGAGCTGGGTGGCGAGATCTTCGGGATCGCCGGTCTTCGCGAGGTAGCCGGTGCGCCCTGGCTCGACTAAATCCGGGATTCCCCCGGTGTCGAAGCCGACGACGGGCGTGCCGCACGCCATCGCTTCGAGGATGGTGTTTGGGAGGTTATCCTGGAGCGAGGGCACGACAAAGACGTCCGCCGCGCTATAGGCGTCGATCATCCGCCGGTTGTCGTGGAGCAGCCCGAGCTGGCGCAGTTCCGGCCGGTCCCACGCGAGGGAGGTGTCGGGACTTCCCACCGTGCAGACGAGCAGCCGGGGGACGTGGGCGAGCCGCCGCACGGCCTCGCGCAGGTGCGGCATCCCCTTCCGCGCATCGACCAGGCGCTC